>DASQZE010000607.1:0-5481 GCA_035638875.1 Longimicrobium sp. | reverse complement strand
GACCCGTGCAGCTCCACCACCCGCCGGCTGCCGGCCGCGTGGTGGAGCTGCACGGGTCGCTGGCGGCTGTACGCTGCCTGCAGTGCGGGACGGCCGCGCCGCGCGGCGCGTTCCAGGACCGGCTGCTGTCGCTGAACGACGGCTGGGCGGACCGGCTGGCGCAGCGCACCGCGGATGAGGGCGTGGAGCAGGCCCCCGACGGCGATGCGGAGCTGCCGGTGTGGGCGCTGGAGGAGTTCCGGGTGCCCGCCTGCGAGGGTTGCGGCGGCGTGATGAAGCCGGACGTCGTCTTCTTTGGCGAGAACGTGCCCAAGGAGCGCGTGGACGAGGCGTGGAGCCTGTTCGCGGAGGGCGACGTGCTGCTGGTGCTGGGCTCGTCGCTGACCGTGTACAGCGGCCGGCGGTTCATCTACCGGGCGCAGCAGGACGGCGTGCCCATCGGCATCGTCAACATCGGGCCCACACGCGCGGACGAGATGGCGGCCGCCAAGGTGGAGGGCCCGCTCGGCCGCGTGCTCCCCGCGCTGGCGGACGCGCTGCTTCGGTAGGGCAGGGGACGGCGTCCGGCGCGGCCCATCGCCTGGCTTCAGCCGGGATCGAGCGGGCTTTCACGCAGAGGACGCAGGGGAAACAGATGAGGACGCAGAGAACATCATCGTTTCTCTGCGTCCTTGCTCTTTAGCCCTGCGTCCTCTGCGTGACACGCTTTTCGTTTGCTACTCCGCAGCGGGCACGGTGGTAAGGCCTTCGGCGAAGATGCGGAAGGAGGCCGTGGCCAGGGCCAGCAGCTCGCCGGAGGCGTCGTGCACGCGGGCCTCGGTGGTGGCGGTGCGGCCGGTGCGGTGAATGACCTCGGCGGTGCACACGATGCGGCCGTCGCGCGCGGCGCCCACGAAGTGCACGTTCATCTGCGTCGTGGCGCCGCGCATCCCCAGCGAGGCGATCGCCACCGCCATCGTCGTGTCGATGAGCGTGGCGTGCACGCCCCCGTGCACCGTCCCCACTCCGTTGCGGTGCACGGCCCCGTCCAGCTGTATGGCGCACGACGCCGAACCCTCGCCTACCTCGTCCACCTGGATGCTCGTGTGCCGCGAGAACTCCACCTGCGTCTCGAAGTACTGCCTGACCATCTCCCGCATGGATCCCTCGCTCATCCCTCTCCCGTATCCGGCGTAGAAAACGCGGCGCGTACCTCCGGCGGTACGCGCCTGGGCCGTCCCGTCCTGATGTCCACGGGGCACCAGAGCGTGCGTCCCCGCGCCAGCACCGTCCCGTCCGCCCGCACGATGGTCGTGAGCCGCTCGTAGTGCAGGGCCTTCGCCGTACCCAGCCAGGTGCGCGCGCGGACGGTGTCGCCCGGCCGCGCCGCGTGCAGGTAGTCGATCTCGTGGCGCAGCACCACCCAGGTCATGGCGGCCTGCGCGTCCGCCGGCGCCACGGCGAGCCAGTGCGCCATGGCGACCTCCTGCACCCAGCGCACGTAGACGATGTTGTTCACGTGCCCCATCCCGTCCACGTCTCCGGGCTGGATCTGCACGCCGATCTCGAACGGCTCGGCCTCCGTCGCCATCCGCGCTCCCGTCGAAAGCAACAGAAAAGACGCACACAGAGGAACAGAGGCAACAGGGGAACTGATTGCGTTCGTGCTCTGTTCCCCCTGTTCCTCTGTGTGAGAAATGCAGTTACGCGCCGTACACCTCGAAGATGCCCGCCGCGCCCATGCCGCCGCCCACGCACATGGTCACCAGGCCGTTGCCGCCGCCGCGCCGGCGCAGCTCGTGGATGAGCTGCGTGCTCAGCTTGGCCCCCGTAGCGCCCAGGGGGTGGCCCAGCGCGATGGCGCCGCCGTTGACGTTGGTCCGGTCCTCCGGCATGTCGATGTCGCGCATGACGGCCAGCACCTGCGCGGCAAAGGCCTCGTTGAACTCGATGAGGTCCATGTCGCCCATGGTCATCCCCGTGCGCTTGAAGGCGTTGGGCACGGCCAGCGCGGGCGCGATGCCCATGATCTCGGGCGCCACGCCCGACGTGCCGTAGCCCACGAAGCGCGCCAGGATGGGCAGCCCCATGGCCTCCGCCTTTTCGCGGCTGGTGAGCACGAGCGCGCCCGCGCCGTCGCTGTACGGCGACGCGTTGCCGGCCGTGACCGTGCCCGTGGTCTTGAAGGCCGGGCGCAGCGTGGACAGCTTTTCCAGCGACGTGTCCGGCCGCACCAGCTCGTCGCGGCGGAACGGCTCCCCCCCGTTGACCTGGATGGGCACGATCTCGTCGTCGAAGCGCCCTTCCGCCAGGGCCGCGGCGGCGCGCTGGTGGCTGCGCACGGCCCAGGCGTCCTGGTCCTCGCGGGTCACCTTCCACCGCTCGGCCACGTTCTCGGCCGTAAAGCCCATCCCGATGTACGCGTCCGTCATCTCGGGATGCAGCTCCTTGTGATGCCCGCCCATGGGGATGCGGCTCATCATCTCGATGCCACCCGCGACCACGGTGTCCGCCATCCCCGTCATGATGCTGGCCGCCGCCATGGCGATGGTCTGCAGCCCGGACGAGCAGAAGCGGTTGATGGTCGTGCCCGCCACCTCCACCGGAAAGCCGGCGCGGAGCACGGCCAGGCGGGCGATGTTGGCGCCCTGCGCGCCCTCGGGGCTGGCGCACCCCAGCATCACGTCGCACACGTCCTTGCCCTGCAGCCCGGCGGCTTCCACGGCGGCCTTGATGACCTCGGCCGCCAGGTCCACCGGGTGGACGTTGTACAGCGAGCCGTCCGCCTTGCCCTTTGCCACGCCGCTGCGGACGGCGCTGACGATTACTGCTTCATGCATATGCGTGCTGCCTTCTGGAGTCGGGGTGTCGTTTGAAGTGCCAAGGGACTAGTGCCAAGTGCCAGGTAGAAGAACAGCAATCAGTTACTTGGCACTTGGAACTTGGCACCTGGCACTTCAGTTCCTCAACGTCTTTCCCGTCTTGAGCGTGTACTCAATACGCTCTTGCGTCTTTTCCGTGCCCAGCAGGCGCAGAAAACCCTCGCGCTCCAGGTCCAGCACGTCCTGCTCCGTCACCTTGCGCGGCGCGCCCTCGCCGCCGACGAGAACGCGCGCGATCTCGGTGGCGATGAGCACCTCGTGCTCGCTGATCTGCCCCGCCTCGTGCAGCGACCACACGCCGTAGCGCAGGTTGCCCATGGCGCGGTCGCCCAGCGCCTGGATGACGCGCGGCGGCGGCGGCGCGTAGCCGGGGGCCAGGTCCAGCACGCGCAGCCTGGCGTCGCCGATCAGGTGGTCGCGGTTCATGCTGATGCGGTCCGCCTCGCGCAGGAAGCCGAGCTTCTTCGCCTCCAGCCCGCTCGTGCTGGTCGTCGCCATGGCGATCATGCCGAAGGCGCGGCGCACGGCCTCGAACGCATCCGCCTCCTCGTACGGCTGCAGGTCGCCCATGAAGCGGAAGAGCAGCTCCTTGGTGCCGCCGCCGCCCGGGAGCAGTCCCACGCCCGTTTCCACGAGGCCGATGTACGTCTCCGCGTGCGCCTGGACGCGGTCCGCGTGCAGGGTGATCTCCGCGCCGCCGCCCAGCGTGAGCCCGAACGGCGCCACCACGACGGGGAAGGGCGCCCTGCGCAGGCTGGTGGTCGCGTTCTGAAAGGCGCGGATGGAGGCATCCAGCTCGTCCCAGCGCCCCTCGCGCGCCGCGCCCAGCGTGGCGACCAGGTTGGCGCCCGCGCTGAACGCCCGCGGGTCCTCGTGGCTGATGACGAGCCCCGCGCGCCCGTCGCGGTCCACCCGCTCCAGCGCCGTGGCGATCATCCGGATCACGCCCTCGCCCAGCGTCCCCATCTTGCCGCGGAACTCCAGCAGCGCCACGCCGTCGCCCAGGTCCAGCAGCGCGGCCTCCGCGTTCTCCTCCAGCACCCCGCCCGCGCGCCGCACGGCGCCGAGCGTAACGACGCCCTCCGCGTCCGGCAGCGTCTGGCGCGAGCCGTCGAACGCCAGGAAAGTGCGCCCGTCCTCGCTGTAGAAGCGGTCGCCGGCCTGCGTAAGGAGCGCCGGCTCGTCCAGCCCCTCCTCCGCGATCGTCTGGCGGACGAGGTCGAGGCCCACGGCATCCATCTGCTTGAAGGGGCCCTGCTCCATGGCAAAGCCCCATTCCAGTGCGCGGTCCACGCCCACGATGTCGTACGCGAGCTCCGGCGCCCTGGTGAGCGCGTAGTGCCAGGCGCGCGCGAACTGCGCCCGGGCGAATGCGCCGTACTTGCCGGGAAGCTGCAGCACGCCGCGCACGCGCTCCGGCAGCGGCTTCTTCTGGATCTCGGCAACGCCGGGGATCTCCGGCTTCTGCTGCGGCTGGTACTCGCCCGTCTTCCAGTCCAGCGTCTGGATCTCCTTGCCCTGCTTGCTGTAGAAGCCGGCGCCCGTCTTTTCGCCCAGGCGGCCCTGGTCCACGAGGTCGAGCGCCCACTGCGGCATGGTGAAGTCCTCGCCCGTGGCCTCGGCCAGGCCGCCGCGCACGTGCTTCAGGATGTCCAGCCCGGAGAGATCGGCGGTGCGGAAGGTGGCGGACTTGGGCCGGCCCGTGAGGGGACCGTTGAGGAGATCGACCTCGTCGATGGTCAGGTCGTGCTCCTGCATCAGCCGCATGGTCTGCACGCTGCCGTACACCCCGATGCGGTTGGCGATGAAGCCGGGGACGTCCTTCGCGAGCACCACGCCTTTGCCCATCATCCGCTCGCCGAACGCCGTGAGCGACGCCAGCGCCTCGGGCGACGTCTCGGGGGTGGGGATGATCTCCAGCAGCCGCAGGTAGCGGGGCGGATTGAAGAAGTGCGTGCCCAGAAAGCGCTTGCGGAACGACTCCCCGCGGCCCTCCACCAGCACGGACATGGGGATGCCGGACGTGTTGGTCGTGACCAGCGCGTGCGCCGGGAGGAGCGTCTCCAGGCGCGCGTACAGGGCCTGCTTGGGGGCGGGCTGCTCGATGATGGCTTCCACCACCCAGTCGCAGTCCGCCAGCAGGTGGAGGTCGTCCTCGGTGTTGCCGGTCTGGATGAGGCGGGCGCGGTCGGGGTCCATGAACGCGGCCGGCTTGCTCTTGGCGATGCGCTCCAGTCCCTTGCGGGCGGGGGCGCCGCGGTCCGCATCCTCGCCGGGGATGTCCAGCAGCACCACGGGCACCCCCGCCGAGGCGGCCAGCGCCGCGATCCCGGCCCCCATCGTTCCCGCGCCCACCACGCCGATCTTTCGGATTCGCATACGTTCCCCGGTTGGGATGATCGCCTGTTTTGCTCCGTTTCTGCCCGAACATCGTTCGGGACAGTATGCGGCGGATGGAAGGGTGTCAACTTGAGTGCCGCTCATCAAGCACCGCGCGACGGGGGGTGGAGATCACGGTGGAAATGGGGGTATTCCGAGAGGTGGAGACAGGATGGGGAATCGCATTGAGGGGCTCCAGACCAGTCGGAGTCCGAGCCGGGCAGAGCGAATGAATTCGCCG
>DASQZE010000606.1:0-11034 GCA_035638875.1 Longimicrobium sp. | reverse complement strand
CTGCGTGATCACCCGGCCGGGGGCGAGCTCGCGGTTGTAGCCGTTGAGCACGCGCGCCGCAGGCAAGGCCAGCGCGGATGCCGCCCGCGCCCGCGAGCCCGCCAGCGCGTCTTCGCCCGTGCGCACGGGCGGGTAGCCGGGGACGCCGGGCGCCTGCGTGGCGTGGTGCCCCACGACGGACAGCCCCGCCGCCGCGGCCGTGATCCAGATGGGCTCGGCGCGCAGGGCGGCGTACTCAAAGCCGGAGACTCGCTCCGTCAGCGAATGCGCATCCTGCGGAAGGGGCGGCTGGTTGTTCGCCGCGATGCCGTTCACGTTGCCGTACGCGCCCGTCCACAGCGATGCGTGCCCCGGCGCCGTCACGCTGGGGAACGCCGGCCGCGCGTACTCGGCGCAGGCGCCGCCCGCGAACAGCGCGCGAAAGTTGGGCACGGCCTCCGCCGGCAGCGTCTCCAGCACCCGCCGCTCGTTCAGCGCGTCGAAGCTGACGAGGATGGCGCGACGGGCGGGGGCCGGCGCGGGCGCGGAGGGCCGCGGCGGCGCACAGGCGGACGCCAGGAGCGCGGCCGCGGCCACGAGCGGGGCAAAGCGATGCGTCCGGGGCAAGGTCACGCGGACGATCCGGGAGATGGATGACATGCGGGACAAGATTGCCCGCGGCGGCCCGGCGGGAAAGTGCACGTACAATTCCCGACGAGGAGGGAACACCAGGGCCTCGGTGGATGGTACACACGCCGGGTTCATCCTCTCCTCCTCCGTGAGGCCACCATGCGCACGCTCCCCCTGCTCGCGCTTCTTTCACTCGCCGCGGCCCCCGCCGCGGCGCAGGGCGTCGTCATCCCCCTCCGCTGCGACCGCGAGTGCCCCGCGAACGGCACCCTGCCCCGCATGGCCGTGGACAGCGTGAAGGTGTGGGCCACGGTGGATGGCGGCGTCGCCACCACCCGCGTGGAGCACCAGTTCCACAACGTGCTGGGCGGCACGGTGGAGGCCGCGTTCTTCTTTCCCCTGCCCGTGGATGCGACCATCAGCAGCGTCTCGGTCTACGTGGACGGCAAGCTGGAGGAGTACAACCGGTGGTCCGGCCCGGACGAGTCACGGTGGATCGCGGAGGGACTCGTGCGCTGGCAGGAGGCATTCGGGCTGGAGGAGGGGGGGCTGGAGGAATACGCCGGCACGGCGCTGGTGCACATTCCCCTTCGCCTTGCCGCGCGCAGCGCCGGCCGGGTGCAGATCTCCTACAGGCAACCGGTGGTCGCGGAGAACGGGACGTTCACGTATCGCTATCCGCTCTCCGCCGGCGCCGTCCCCGCCGGGCACCTGACGCTCGGCGCGACGGTGAAGACGGAAACGGGATTCCGCGACCTGCGCTCGCCCAGCCACGCCGTGCAGGTGGAGTGGGGCACGGAGCTGCGCCGCTGCCCGCCCACTGCTGCCTGCGGCTATACGAGCGGACCATCGCAGCGGGTAAAGACCATCCGCCTGACGCCGGCCCCGGGCGACTGGACGCGGGACTTCGAGATCGTCTACACCCCCGCGGACGCCGCGGACGAGCGACGCAGCGCATCCCACCCGTAGCGGCGAGTCCATCATGCGCACCCTTCCCCTGCTCGCGCTTCTCGCCCTCGCCGCGGCGCCCGTCGCGGCGCAGGGCATCGTCATCCCCCTCCGTTGCGAACGCGCGTGTGCCGCGGATGGCACCCCGCCGCGCATTGCCGCGGACCGCGTGGAGGTGTGGGCCGCCGTCTACCGCGGCGTCGCCATCACCCACGTGGACCACCACTTCCACACCGTCGGCGCGGTGGAGGGCGCGTTCTTCTTTCCCCTTCCCGCGGATGCCGACGTCTACGGCGTCTCGCTCTACCTCGATGGCGGGGACGAACAGCACCAGCCGTGGTCCGATCCCGGCGAGTCGCAGCGGATGGTGGACGCGATCATCCGCGAGCGGCCGGATGCGGGGCTGGCGCCGTATCGCGGTGCGGCGCTGGTGCACGTGCCGGTTCGCGTCCCCGCGGCCGGCGCCCATCGCGTGCAGATCTCCTACGCGCAGCCCATGACGGCGCACGACGGGACGTTCACGTACCGCTATCCGCTTGCCGCTGGCGGGGCCGCCGCACGTGCCGGTCACATGACGTTCGGCGCGACGGTGACGACGGAAACGGGCTTCCGCGACCTGCGCTCGCCCACCCACGCGGTCGACGTGGAGTGGGGGACGGAGGCGGGCCGCTGCCGTCCCGAGGCCGCCTGCGGCTCTACGACCGTGGGCTCGCAGCGGGTGAAGATCATCCGCTTCACGCCCAGCCCTGGCGACCGCGCGCGGGACTTCGAGCTGGTCTACACGCCGGCGGATTCCGCGACTGCGCGGCGGAACGTATCCAGCCCGTAGGGGGCGCGCGAAGACGCACGGAATCAGCTTCGGTGTGTGTTCAAGGAGGAGTGAACAGCAATCGCACACAGAGGGCACAGAGGTAACGGAGGACGACGGAAGTTCCTCTGCTACCTCTGTTCCCTCTGTGTGATACCAGATCCTCGGATTGATTGTGCACTCCCCGCTCACACGGACGAACACTGAAGAAACGAGGATCGGTCTGTCCTCCGTGACCTCTTTCCCTCTGTGTGAGACGCAGTAGAAATCCGAGTGCACAATCAACTGCGGGATTCGGTATGATTCCAATCCGTTGTCGTCTCTGTAGCTCTCCGCGTCCTCTCTTTTTAGCTCCGCGCCCTTCGTGTGATTGTTCTCTCCGTTAAGCCCGCATGAAAAGCCGTCCATCCTGTACCGGGAGCGAGGCGGACGTCTGGCAGCGCCGCGATCCAGGCCCCACACTTCGTCCGATCGCCATCCGCCCCATGCCACCATCAACGCACCCTTCCATGCTCCCTCGCCGCCGCCGGATCGCCGCGCATCGCGCCGGGCCCATCCACCGCCTCGCCTTCGTCCTCCCCGCGCTGCTCTCCCTGTGCCTGCCGGGATCGGTCGCGGGACAGCAGACGGAGGACGTGGATGCACGGCTGCAGCGCGCGGAACAGTACCACGAGGCGCTGCGGACGCTGGCTGGCGGGCGCGTGCGGGCCGTGTGGATTCCTGGGGAGGAGGCGTTTGCCTACCGCGCGGAGGCCGGGCCGCACGCGGGCCAGTGGCTGCGGGTGGATGCGGCCACGGGCACGACCGCCCCCATCGCGCAGGAGCAGCTGCCGCCCCCGCCCGTGCCGCCGGGGCTGGACCGGTTGGAGCCCCGCGGCGACACGCTTCGCATCCTCCGGGCGGACGGCGGCGAGGCGGCGCGGCTGGTGCAGGCGCCGGACGCCGCGTGGGTGGTGCGGCCGGAGGGATGGGCGCCGGGCGGCCGCTGGCTGGGCGTCGTCCGCACCACGTCGGTCGGCGTGCACACGGTCCCCGTCATCGACTACACGCAGCCGCTGGAGCGCATCGAGCCCGTCGCATATCCCAAGTCCGGCACGGTTCTCCCCGTGCAGAGCATCCACATGGCCGACGCGGACGGGGGCGGCATGCAGCCCGTGGCGCTGGACACGCGCGACGCGTACCTGTGGATCGCCGGGTGGCGCGCGGAGCCGGCGGAACTGCTGGTGATGCGGATGGAGCGGGCCGGCCGGGTGCTGGAATTGTTCGCCGTGGATCCGTCGACCCGGCGCAACCGGCTGCTGGCCCGCGACGCGCGCCCGGAGACCTCCGTGGCGGCGCTGGACTTCACCACGGGCGGCTGGACGAACCAGGTCACCGTGCTGCCGGACGGCTCCGGCTTTCTCTGGTTCTCCGAGCGGGACGGCTGGCGGCACCTGTACCGGTACGATTGGGACGGCGGCGCACCCCGGCAGCTGACTGTCGGCCCGTTCCCCGTGCACCGCGTTGTGCGGGTGGACCCTGCGTCCGGCACCGTCTACGTCATCGCCAGCGCCGATCCCGCGCGGCCGTACGACCAGCACCTGTACGCCGTCCCCGCGCGCGGCGGCGCGCTCCGCCGGCTGACGGAGGAGCCCGGCATCCATTACGTGCAGTTCTCGCCCAGCGGCCAGACGTTCCTGGACGTGCACTCCAGCATCGACCGGCCGTATGCGACGGACCTGCGCCGCGCGGACGGGAGACGGATCGCGCGGCTGGAGGCGGCGGACACGGCGGCACTCGCGGCGCTGGGCCACCGCCCGCCGGAGCCCTTCCGCGCCCGCGCGGCGGATGGAACGACGGAGATCCACGGCGTCATCTACACGCCCGCGGACTTCGACCCCGCGCGCCGCTATCCCGTGGTGGACTACATCTACGGCGGCCCCTGGATCTCCGCCGTGCAGAAGGAGTACGCGCCCACGCTGGGCATGCACCGCATCGCCGCGTCGCTGGCGCAGATGGGGCTGGTGGTGGTGATGGTGGACGGGCGGGGCACGCCGGGGCGCGACAAGGCGTTCCAGGACGCCACCCACGGGCGGGTGGGGCAGATGGAGATCGCCGACCACGTCGCCGCCCTGCGCCAGGCGGCGGCGGACCGGCCGTGGATGGACCTGTCGCGCGCCGGCATCGCGGGGCACTCGTGGGGCGGGTACTTCGCCCTGCGGGGGATGCTGACGGAGCCGGACTTCTTCCGCGCGGGCTACGCGGGTGCCCCGGGCGACGTGACGGAGCTGGCCGCCATCAATGAGCCGCACATGGGGCTGCCCGCGGACAACCCGCAGGGCTACGCGGCGGCATCCAATCTCCCGCTCGCCAGCCGCCTGGCAGGGCCGCTGAAGATCATGCACGGCACCAGCGACGTGAACGCGCCGTTCAGCACCACCCTACGGATGATCGGCGCGCTGATCGCGGCGGACCGGCGCTTCGACCTGCTGGCCATCCCCGGCGCGCCGCACAATCCGCCGGAGCCGGCGGGCCGCTACTACCGGCAGGACCTGCGGCGCTTCATGGCCATGCAACTGCAGGGAATAGGGAATAGGGAATAGGGAATAGGGAATAGCCAGCGCACGGGGGAACTGCGGGTTACAGGTTACAGGTTACGGGTTACGGGTTAGAGGTTACAGCGGCGGCGGTAGATCTGCCGGGACAGCAAACCCCAGAGCGGACGCTCGTTCACTATTCCGCGCCCGCCGCGGGGCGTATCATGCTCCGCGCGGGCGTCGTCCGCCCGCGCCGCATTCCATCCATCCGCCCCTTCCGCGAGGCTCCGATGATCCCCCGTCCCGACGCATCCGAGCACCTGCCGTATTACGGGAAGTACGTGGACCTCGTCCCCGACGGCGACCTGATCCAGCTGCTGCGCACCCACCTGGACGAGACGCTGGCCCTGGTCCGCGGGCTGCCGGAGGCGCGGGGCGGCCACCGATACGCCGCCGGCAAGTGGAGCATCCGCGAGGTGCTGGGCCACGTCATCGACACGGAGCGCATCTTCGCCTACCGTGCCCTGCGCATCGCCCGCGGCGACACGACACCGCTGGAGGGCTTCGACGAGAACGCGTACGCCGCCGCCTCCGAAGCGGACACGCGGACGCTGGCGGACCTGGCCGAGGAGCTGGAGCACGTGCGGCTGGGCAACATCGCCCTCCTGCGCGGCCTGAGCCACGAGGCCCTCGCCCGCCGCGGCACGGCCAACGGCGCGGACGTCACCGTGCGCGCGCTGGCGTGGATCCTGGCCGGCCACGAACTGCATCACCGCGCCCTGCTGCATGAGCGCTACCTGTCCGGCGCGCCCGCTCCGGCCGCCGCCGCCCCCGTCGCCGCGGTGGGGTGAGGCGATGGAGATCCCCGCGATCGGACCGTTCCTGGACTACTTCGAGCGCATCCACGAGCGCACGCGGCGGGTGGCGGCGTGCATTCCGCCCGAGCAGGTGGAGTGGCGTCCCCGCGAGGGCGCCTTTTCGCCCGGCGACACGCTGCGGCACCTGGGCGCCATCGAACGGTGGATGTTCGCCGAGAACGTGGCCGGCCGCCCCAGCCGCTACCCCGGCCACGGCCCCGGGCTGGCGGAGGGCTACGATGCCGTGATGGCGTACTTCGACCGGATGCACGCCGAGTCGGTGGAGATCATCCGCGCGCTGTCGCCGGAGGAACTGCAGACCCGCTGCACCACGCCCGGCGGCGCGTCCATGCCCGCGTGGAAGTGGCTGCGCGCCATGGTGGAGCACGAGATCCACCACCGCGGGCAGATCTATCTGATGCTGAACATCCTGGGCGTCCCCACCCCCCCGCTGTACGGGCTGACGTCCGAAGAGGTGAAGGAACGCAGCGCGGGTGGATGAGCGCTGGTTGCGGACGCAGGCTCCCGCCCCGGGCGACTGAAGTCGCGGCTCCGAAAACGTGATGCCGGCCTTCGCCGACGGCTCGTGCCCCCGCCGCCGCAGTGCACCCCGGCGGAATCCGATCGAAAAGCCCCGCGCCGTTCGCGGGGCTTTTCGCGTTCGTTGCGCCCGCTTCAGCCGCTCGGCCGGATGCCGGCACCGGGGCACGATGCCGAGCTCGTCCCGATCCGCCGTTGCCCGCTGTCCCCTGTAACCTGTCCCCTGTAACCCGCGGTTCCGTCCCGCCGTTGCCCGCTATTCCCTATTCCCTGTTCCCTATTCCCTGCCGTTCCGTCCTTGTCCCCGCGCCCCGCAACCCGTATTCTCCGCCACGAAACCGGGCCGCTCCGAAACCCCGCCGCGCCCGGCCCGTAGTCTCCGCCGGGCGCCGAACGCGCGCCGCACGCACCCCATCCACCCGCTCCTCGCAACGCCGCACGCCATGCACGGCCGCGAATGGCTGATCGAAGCGCACGGATGCGACCCCGCGCCGCTCGGGGACGTGGACGCGCTGCGCCGCCTGTTCGACCGCATCATCCAGGAGCTGCGGCTGCACCCCGTGGCGCCCGCGCAGTGGCACCGCTTTCCGGGGCCCGGCGGCGTTACCGGCCTGTGCATGCTGGCCGAGTCGCACCTGGCCTGCCACACCTTTCCCGAGCACGGCTCCCTGTGCCTGAACCTGTTCTGCTGCCGGCCGCGGCCGGAGTGGGACTGGGAGGGTGAGCTGCGCACGCTGCTGGGCGCCACCGACGTCATCGTCCGCAGCGTGGAGCGCCCCTACGCCGCCGCCCCCGCGCTGCTGGGATGAGCGCCCCCGTCGCCAACTGCCCCAGCTGCGGCGCCGAGATCCGGTTCCGCTGGGCCGGCGCCGTCCAGACCGTCTGCGAGCACTGCAGCTCCATCCTGGTGCGCCGCGACGTGGACCTGGCCGCGGTGGGCCGCGTCTCCGAGCCGCCCCCGGTCACGTCGCGCATCCATCTGGGCACGCAGGGCACCTACCAGCAGCGCCGCTTTACCGTCGTGGGCCGCATCGCCTACGCATGGGAGAGCGGCGCGTGGAGCGAGTGGCACCTGGCGTTCGCGGACGGCCGCAGCGGCTGGCTGAGCGACGCGCAGGACGAGTACGCCGTGACCTTCGCCGTCCCCGGCGCGCCGGCCCTCCCCCCCGCGGACACCCTGCGGCCGGGTGACGCCGTGCCGCTGGGGATCCCCGGCGGCCCCTTCAGCGTGGGCACCGTCACGCGGGCGCGCTACGCGGGGGTGGAGGGCGAGCTCCCGTTCGAGTACTGGGGCAAGGGCGACACGCCGTTCGTGGACCTGCGGTCGGACAAGGGCACGCTCGCCACCATCGACTACAGCGAATCGCCCCCGCTGCTGTTCGCGGGCGAGTTCGTGGAGTTCGCCGCGCTGGCGCTCAAGGACCTGCGGGAGCCCGGTCTCCGGCGCATCGAGGGGACGCAGGCGCTCAACTGCCCCGGCTGTGGCGGCACCGTCACCCTGCGCCGCCCCGGCGAGTCGGTGAACGCCGTGTGCGACTACTGCCTGCGCGTGCTGGACGTGTCGGACAGCGAGGCGCTGCGGGTGGTGCAGAAGTTCAACGACTGCGTCCGCGTGCAGCCGCTCATCCCCCTGGGGAGCACGGGGCGGATGCACGGCGCCGAGTGGACGGTGCTGGGGATGCAGCAGCTCACCATCCGCGTGGAGGGGGTGCCGTACTCCTGGCGCGAGTACCTTCTGCACGCCCCGGAACGCGGGTTCCGCTACCTGACGGAGTACGACGGCCACTGGAACGACGTCGTGGTGCTCAAGGCGCCGCCCGCGGCCACGCGCACGAACCGCAAGGAGCCCGTGACGCTGAACGGGGAGCGCTTTCGCCCGTTCCAGCACGCCACGTCGGAGACCACCTTCGTCCTGGGCGAGTTCCCCTGGCAGGTGCGCCAGGGCGACAAGGCGAAGTCCGACGACTACGTGTCGCCGCCCCGCCTGCTTTCGCGCGAGGAAACACCGGGCGAGGTGAGCTGGTCGCTGGGCGAGTACCTGCCGCCGGCGCGGGTATGGGAGGCGTTCAAACTTCCCGGGAACCCGCCGGCCCCGCGGGGGACCTACGCCAACCAGCCGTCGCCGCACGCGGGGCACCGGCGCCTGTGGCCGCTCTTTACCGTCTTCGCCGTGCTGCTGCTGGCGGCGGTGATCTTCCGCACGGCCGGCGGAAACCAGCCCGTGTTCCGGGAGGAAGGGCTCGTGGCCCAGAACGCGGTGCCGGAGCAGGCCGCCCCCCTCTCGCCGTTCCAGGTGCAGGGCCAGCCCGGCCCCCCGCCCATGGCAACGCGGGACGCGGCGGAGGACGTCTACGTCTCCCCGCCGTTCACGCTGGGGGGGCGCCCCAGCACCCTGCGCGTGGCCGTACGGACGGACGTGAGCAACGCCTGGGCGGGGTTCGAGATGACGCTCGTGGAGCAGAACACCGGCCGCACCCGCGAGTTCAGCGAGGAGGTGGGATACTACGCGGGCGTGGAGGACGGCGAGCGGTGGTCGGAGGGGTCCCGCAACGGCTCCGCGACGGTGCCCGCGGTCCCCGCCGGCACCTACCGGCTGGTGGTCGCGCCGCAGGCCTCCGCGTTCGTGCGGTACGACGTCCACGTGACCCGCGACGCGCCCCTGGTGTGGCTGTACCTGCTCGCGCTGGTGGCCCTGCTGGTCCCGCCCGCCGTCCGCGGCCTGCAGCATGCCTCGTTCGAGCAGGCGCGGTGGATGGAAAGCGACTATGCACCCGTGAGCACCGACGATGAGGAGGAGTGAGCCATGCGGCGCCTGAGCCTTCCCTACCTGGCGTACGGCCTGGCGGTGCTGGGCGTGCTGGCCCTGGCCGAGTACCGCGGATGGACCCCGTTCAGCAACGCGCGCGAGGGGCAGCCCGCCCCCCGCTCGGTGCGCGACAACCCCGGCGCGTACCGAGCGCACTACACCGGATCGGGCCGCTACGTGGGCGGCAAATGAGGAGAAGCCAATGGACCAGCTGGTGAACAACATGGGCGCGGCGGCCATCTACGCCGCGCTGGGCATCATCCTGTTCGTGCTGGCGTTCAGCATCATCAACCGCCTTACGCCCGGCACGCTCTGGAAGGAGCTCATCGAGGAGCACAACACCGCCCTGGCCATCGTGGTGGGCGCCATGGCCATCGGCATCTCCATCATCATCGCCGCGGCCATCTGGTAGCGCCGCGGGGCTGGCGGGAAATGCTATTTCCTGGCGGACCCCAAAGGAGCGTGGGCAGGGGCAGACAAACGCTCCGAGACGCACTCCAGGTACGTCTCGGGGTCCATGCCGTGGGCGGCGGCCAGCGCCACGAGGGCCTCGTCGCCGGGGATGGAGCCGTTCTCGATGCGGCGCAGGTGCCGCGCGGACAGCCCCTGCACGCGCGACTGCGCGATGCCCAGGCTTTCGCGCAGGGTCCGCACCGCCGCGCCGAACGCCTGGTCGTGGGTGACCCGGCGTGCCTGGGCCCGCGCGCGCAGGTCGGGGTTGGTGGCCAGGCGCAGGTCGTCGACGGTCAGGTGCACCTTGGCGCCCGGCCAGTACAGGAACATGCCGTCTTCTTCGATGTCGAAGCGCGGCCGCTCGCCCGCCGGGATGCCGCGCAGGGCGGGGTATGCGTCGAAGCCGATCTCGAACTCGTCAAAGGCGCAGGTGACCACCAGCAGGCGGTCGTCCCAGGTGGTGGCCGCCGCGATGCTGTCGCGCTGCACGCCCAGCGCCCACGCCCGCAGCATGCGCGCGGGAAGCCCCGCCTCGTGGTGCACGATGAGGTTGCGAAGGGTGCGCAGCCCGGCGCGGCGGATCATGAGGGGCACCCACTCGGGGTCCACGTCGGTGCGCACGAGCAGCGCCTGCAGCCGGTTGTTGCGGCTGGCCTCGCTGATGGCCGGCGCAAGGTCGCCCAGGCGCGTGGCGGGGGTAAACACGAACAGCTTGCGCGCCGCGCCCGCCTCGGGCAGGTCGCCGTCGCCCAGCAGGTGAATGTGCGACGGAGTGGGCCCGGCGGGGAGCAGCCCCCCGGGTGCGAAGTCCTCGCCCAGCAGCACGGTGAGCGTGCTGGCCAGGTCGGCGGCGGCGACGTTCGGCTTGACCATCGTACGGGCTCCTCAGCGGACAGGGTGCTGATCGTTGGCGAAGTTTACAATGTCCGCTGCGGGCGATCAATCCCTCCCGCGATTGATTTCCTGAGGGAGGCGTCGCCGGTTCCATCCCGTGCCGTGAGCGATGGCGCCGACCGAAGGATCTGCTCGCCCGTGATTGACGCCCGTCGCGTGCGTTGATCCCGCCCGCGGAAGTCGGCCCATTTCGTATGCCGGACGGAGTTCCGGGATGGGCCGAGGGAGCCGCCGGGATTTTGCCGCGAAGCCGCGGTCATGGCCGGGAAAGTAGATCCTTCGGTCGCGCGCAGGCACTGTGCTGGTTCAGGGTCCGTGCGGCGCTCCCTCAGGAAATCAAGCGGTTCGGCATGGTTTCTCCGGAGATGCCGACCGGCAACACCGTTCTTTCGTAAGGACTCGAAGTTGGCATTTCCCCAGGAGGTCCGTCCGTGAACGCGGCGCTGTTCGTTACGGTGCTGCTGATCGCGGCGTGCGGGCTGGTCTATGAGCTGGTGGCGGGCGCGCTCGCCAGCTACCAGCTCATAGACCAGCCCGCACGCCGCGATCAGCAGCACCGTAACGAACAGCGCCGCGTTCACGGACGGACCTCCTGGGGAAATG
>DASQZE010000605.1:0-17618 GCA_035638875.1 Longimicrobium sp. | reverse complement strand
CTTCAAAGTGCACAATCCTTTGCGCGCGACCGAAGGATCTACTCCGCGCGACCGAGGGGCAGGCTTCCGCCGAGTTGCCAGCTCCCGGTCATGCGGGCCAGATCCTTCGGTCGGCGCCGTGGATCCAGTCCGGGAAACGGTTCCGGCGGCGCCTCCCTCAGGAAATCAATCGTGGGGAGAGTTCCTTAAACACACTCTGAGGGAGGCGCCGCCGATCCCTTCCCGTGCCCCACGCTCCGGCACCGACCGAAGGATCTGCTCGCCTGTGCCGCGATCCATGATCCGCAGCCTGATCCCGCCCGCCGACGAGAACCCATCCGTGGTGTCGGCGCAGGCCCACAGGGTGAAGTTGTAGCCGCGAATTCATTCACTCCCGCGCGCCTCGAATCTACCTCTCATACCGAATTTCACGATTCATTGTGCACAGGAGCTTTACTGCCGTCTCACGCGGAGGCGCGGAGAACTGCAGAGACGACAACGGATTGAAATCACACAGAGGAACAGAGGAACTTCCGTCGTACTCCGTTACCTCTGTTCCTCTGTTCCTCTGTGTGAGATTGCTGTCTCTCATCTGTTCTCCCGCGTCCTCCGCGCTCTCCGCGTGAGGCCATTCTTAGAACTTTGAGTGCACACTCAATTCGGACATCCGGTATCAAATCCCGTAGTCCGCCCGTTCACACCCCGTCCCGGTCGATGGCGGCCGCGGCGGCGACCCCCAGCCCGCGCACCACGGGGCCCAGCGCGGCGAACCGCGGATCCGGCGCCTTGCCGGCCAGGTGCCGCGCGTAGATCTGCTGGGCGATGCCGGCCACCTTCACCAGCCCGTACACGTACAGCAGCACGGGATCGGGGATGTCCGTGCCCGTCCGCGCCTGGTACCGCGCCACGACCTCCGCGCGGCGCAGGGAGCCCCGGTGGGCGGACATGGTGGGCGGGATGATGCGCCGCAGCGACTCCGGATCGTCCGCATCCACCCAGTAGCCCAGCGTGGTGCCCAGGTCCAGCAGCGGATCGCCGATGGTGGCCATCTCCCAGTCCAGCACGGCCACGATGCGCGACGGGTCCGCCAGGTCCAGCACCAGGTTGTCGAACTTGAAGTCGTTGTGCACCAGCGACGGCCCGTGGTCCGGCGCCGCGCCGTCCGCCACGCGCGCCTGCAGCCATGCGATGGCGCCCTCCAGCGGGGGCACGTCGTCCGTGCGGGCCGCGTGGTAGCGCTTGATCCACCCCGAGATCCCCCGCGCCGCGTACCCTGGCCCCCGGTCCAGGTCCGCCAGCCCCGCGGCGCGGTAGTCCACCTGGTGGATGTCCGCCAGCGCATCCACCAGCGTCTCGCTCAGCCCGCGCGCGTCCGCGTCCGAGAGCGCCGCCACCTCGTCCGGCCGCCCGCGCAGGATCACGCCGCGCACCCGCTCCATGACGTAGAACGGCGCGCCGGGCACCGCCGGATCCCCGCAGAACGCCAGCGGCCGCGGCACGCGCCCGTACGCCGGGTGCAGGCCGCGGAGAATGCGGTACTCGCGCTCCATGTCGTGCGCCACGCCCCCCGGCGCGCCCAGCGGCGCTTTGCGCAGCACGAGCTCCGGCGCGTCCGCCCCCGCGCCGCCGCGCAGCAGGTACGTGAGGTTGCTGTACCCGCCCCCGAACTGCTCCACCGCCAGCCCCCCGCCCGATTGCGCGGCGAACTCCGGCACCTCCGCCGCGAGGAACGCCGCCAGCGCCCCCGCATCCAGTTCCTGCCCCGCGCGTACGGGCCGCGCGCGATCGACTTCGAGCGTCGTGTTCATCGGAATCGCCGGGGGGAGTGGAGGATGGGGCGGATGAGGCGCAGCCGATCTCCGGCCAAGCGAATGAATTCGCCGCAACCACCACACGAAGTCCGCCTGCGCGGACTGTCCGTCACGGGCGAGTACCACGCCACCGGCGTAGTCCGTGTGGTTGAAGCGGTTGAAGCCCTGTTCGCAGAGCGCGTCAGCGCGAGACAGGGCTTATGGCAGTCCCAGCGGCGGCTTTAGCCGCTCAGGCCCCGGGGCTGGCCATCTCGCCCTTACCTCGTCTCCAGGCAGGGTTGAAGCGGCTGGCTCCCTACAACTCGGCGGATGCCCGTGCACGGCTGCGGGCGAAACGCCGATCGCCGCGTGGCACCGTACCCTCGACGGACCGTCCGCGCAGGCGGACATCGTGTCGTTGTTGCGGCGAATTCATTCGCTCTGCCCGGGGCTGCTCCTCCGACTGGACTCCTCAGTCCTCACGGCCGCTCCCGCCGTGGCATCCCGTACCGCTGCAGGATGCGGCTGCCCAGCGCGACCTTGTGCACCTCGTCGGGGCCGTCGTAAATGCGGGCCGCGCGCTCGTGGCTGTACCAGAAGGCCAGCGGCGTCTCGTACGTCATCCCCAGGGCTCCGTGCACCTGGATGGCGCGGTCCAGCACACGCCCCAGCACACCGGCCACGTGGAACTTGATGGCGGAGATGGAATCCCGCGCCGCCTGCTGTCCCTCCGCCTCGATGCGCTCCGCCGTGTGCAGCACCAGCAGCCGCGCCGCGTCGATCTCCGCGCGCGACTCCGCCACCCAGAACTGCACCGCCTGCTGCCACCCCAGCGGCTCCCCCGGCGACAGCTCGCGATGGGCCGCCCGCGCGCACATCAGGTCGAACGCGCGCTCGCAGATGCCGATCCACCGCATGCAGTGGTGAATGCGTCCCGGCCCCAGCCGCTCCTGCGCCAGCGCGAAGCCCGCCCCCTCCGCCCCCAACCGGTTTGCCGCCGGCACGCGCACGTCGTGAAAGCGCACTTCCGCGTGCGATGCCCATCCGCCCCCCGCGTCGCCCATCACCGGCAGGTTGCGGACGAGCTCCACCCCCGGCGCGTCCATGGGCACCAGCAGCATGCTGGCGCGCTCGTGCGGCCGACCGGCATCCGGGTTCGTCACGGCCATGGCGATGGCGAACGCCGCCCCGTCCGCCGAGCTCGTGAACCACTTGTGGCCGCTCAGGATGTAGTCGTCCCCCTCCCGCTTCGCCGTCGTCGACAGCACCACGGGATTGCTCCCCGCGTGCTCCGGCTCCGTCATGGCGAAGCAGCTGCGCACCTGGCCGGCCGCCAGCGGGCGCAGCCACTGCTCGCGCTGCGCGTCCGTGCCGTGGGATAGGAGCAGCTCCATGTTGCCCATGTCCGGCGCCTGCACGCCGAACACGTAGTGGCCAAAGAGCCAGCGCCCCAGTTCCTCGCTGATCCGCGCGAACGCCGGCAGCGGCAGCCCCATCCCGCCCCACGCCCGCGGCAGGGCCGGCGCCCACAGCCCCGCCGCCTGCACGTCCCGCCGCAGCGCATCCAGCCCCGGCTCCGCCGCCTTCCACCCCTCCGCCAGCACCCGGCGCTCCAGCGCGGGCCCGCGCGCATCCAGGAACGCCCGCACGCGCGACACGGCTTCGTCACCGTGCGGGTGGCCGGTGGAGGCGGACCTGGATGATGCCGCGGGGGCGGTCGTGTTCATGGGGATGCGGAGGCGTGAGGGAGAAGCAGACCGAACGGCGCTCGGCGGCCACGGCCACGCTACGATCGCTGCGCGATCCGCGCCAGGGCCGCGGGACATACGGCGGAGAACCGCGGCTATCCCCATCGAAATCCATCCCGCACGGGCGGGGACGGCATGTTTGCTTGATTGCATCGACCGTGGATGATTACCCTGCATGCACCGGCGCCTTCTCGCGCCGGCGTTTTCATCCTCCTCACCGGAGACGGATCAATGGACAACCTGTTGATGCAGTGGAAGGAACCCGGCCCCGCGCGCCCCATGGTCGACAACGGCACCAAGCCAGAGGGCGACTGCCAACCCGCGGACGGCGTGCTCTTTCTGGCGGGCACCGGCATCACGGACGCGGCCGGCAACTGGAGCCTGGAGGTGCGCCCCGCCCTGTGCCCGAACGTGGAGCTGGGCCTGGTGCAGAGCGTGTCCATCGTCGCCACGCCCACCTTCGACCCGTTCATCAAGATGCTGGATCCCTGCTACATCACCACCGGATCCTCGGTGTCCGGGAGCACCCTCACGCTCCATGCGCGCACCTGGGACTGCCGGTGCGAGCTCAAGCCCGGGACGGCGTTCTCCTACCACGCCGCCATCGCGTACGTGTTCGTCGGCTGACGCGCCTGGTGGAATGCGGATCGCGCCCGGCACCGGACGGCGGTGCCGGGCGCGATCTGCATCCGCCGAGTGCACCACCACCGTGGCTTTCGCGGGAGGCGTGCGGGGGAGGGGAACGGGCTACCCTTCCCCGGCCAGGCGCTCCACCACCCTCTTCTCCGCGTCCATCAGCGCCTGCTTGGGGGTGCGGCCGCCCACCCTGGGATGGGGCGTGCTTTCCCACTGGCGCTGCCGCCCGGTCAGGATGTCGCGGACGTCGTCGGTGTTCGTGATGCCGCCGCGCACCAGCTCGTCGTGCCAGGCGAGCCAGGTGCGGTGCAGCTCCTCGCCCAGCCGGGCCATCTCCTCGTCATGGACGATGGACCACCCGGCCCGCGTGCCCGTTACGTCGCCCGTGGGGTGCAGCGCCCGCATGCTCACGTCCAGCGCCAGCGCCGGGGCAAGCTCCGCCAGCACGTCCCGCACGTCCGCGGCGTCCGCCGCCAGCGTGTCCAGCTCCTCCAGCACGGCCGGCGCCCACGGGTACTCGATCCCCTCCCGCTTTGCGTAGAACGCGAAGATGCGGGCCAGGGAGCGCGTCAGGTGCCTGGCGATCACCTTGGACGGGCGCGCGGAGTCGGCGGCGTAGCTGTAGAGGAAGAAGCGCAGGTCGTACTCCGTGGCAGACTCCGCGGGCAAGCCGTACTCCACGAGCATCTCGCCCCACATCCTCCCCGTCCGCGCCAGGCGGTCGCCGGCCGCCTGGGAGAGCTTCTGCTTCGTCAGCCAGGCGAGGAAGCGGCCGTGGCGCGCGGATTCGCGCTCGGCGATCACCTTCCAATCGTCGCGCAGCATGGCCTGCGGGTCGGCGTTCTTGCCCGCGGGGCCCACCAGGTGCGACTCCGCCAGGCGCGGCCAGGGAAGGCGCAGCTCGTCCAGCCCCGTCCCGGCACCGTCGTCTTCGTCCTCGTCGTCGTAGAGGAAATCGACGCGGATGCCCGTCGCCGGGTCGCGCCACGGGCCCGCGTCCGGGGCGGCCTGGACGAACGCAGTCACGGCGCGGCAGGCCATCCCCGTGCGCTGCACCAGGGCCGCGGTCATGCGCCGGCCGGGAACCCTGACCCCCAGCAGCGAGGGATAGGCATCCGGCCCCGCCAGCTCCCACCCCGCCGACGCGACCTCGCGCCGCATGGGCCGGGGCACCTCCGTGGCGGGGTCGTAGCTCATGCTCAGGGTGATCCCGCGCATCTCCTTCACACGGGCATCCATATCCGCCTCGTCGTTCTGGAACATGGCCTCGAAGTCGGCCCGCTCCGAGTAGAGCGCCAGCCCCACGTGGATGCCGCCGCTCCCCATTACGCTGACGGTCCACGGCTCCGCTTCGCCGGGAAAGTGCAGCACCAGGGGATCGGCGTCTGCCAGGAAGTGCCAGGGAGCCGCGCGATGGTAGGCCGCGGCGGCCGCGTGGAACTCCGCCAGCACCGCCGGGGCCGCTTCCGTCTCTGCCCACGTATCCGGCTGGGATGCCGCGCCCCCCGTCGGGGACTGCATGATGTGCGTGAGCGCGTCGTCCAGCACCACGTCCAGCCCGGGCAGGGGCGCGCACGCCGGCACGATGCCGCGCGCCTCCGCCTCCGCACGCAGGGCGTCCGCCAGCGCCTCGTCGCGCACGTGCAGGCGTGACGGGAACACGCCCGTCTTGCGCGCCCCGGCGGAGACGGCGTCCAGCACGGCGCGCGCGCGGGCCTGCACTCCCGCCGGCCGCCGGCCGAGCACGTCGGTCACCAGGATCACCTCGCCGGCGGCGACCAGGGCGAGGGCGCCCGATTCGCCGGGGTCGTGAACGATGCCCATCAGCGGCACCACGTCCGCCTCCCAGAACGGCGCGCGGCGGGCCGCCTCCACCCCCTGCGCCTCGGCGAGCGCGACGGCCCGGGGGCCCAGCACCCGCTCGGCCTGCGCGCCTGCCTGGTCCGCGGCCATGTGGCAGGCCTTGTACTTCTTTCCCGAGCCGCAGGGGCACGGGTCGTTGCGCGATACGCTCATCGTCTTCGCCGTAGATGCACTGCCACCGGTGGTGGTCGCCGGCACGCCCGGCCGGTCCCCGCCGGAAGTCCTTCATCGATCCGCGCCGCCGGCAGCCTCGGCCGCCGGATCGTCATCCCACCGTCTGCTTCCAGTCCTTCCTGCCCAGGAAGGCCTCGGACTGCAGGTACGCGAGAACGACCTCCGCCGGCGTCTGCCCGAGCGCGGGGTGCGTCGTGGTCTCCCACGTGCGCTGCCGGCCGGCCAGGATTTTCCCCAGCTCGCCGATGCCCGTGGTGCCCGCGCGCACCTCCTCGTCGTACCAAAGCAGCCAGCGGCGCTGCAGCTCGCGGTCGAGCATGGCGACCTCGCCGTTCATCATGTCCGGCCAGTGCACCCGCCCACCGTCAGCGTCCCGCTGGTGCAGCATCTCACGATCGTCCAGGTCGTCGTACACCTCGTAGGCGAGCGCATCCAGCGTCTCGTGCAGCAGCCGCCCGTCCGTGTCGCTCAGGTCCACCACCCCGTCCAGCTCCTCCAGCACGGCTGCGGCGAACGGGTAGCGGATCCCCTCCTGCTCCTCCAGGAACCGGACGATGCGCCGCAGCGAATCCGGCAGGGCCCGCATCGCTTCCGGGGTGCTCTCGCCCTTGCGGGGGTAGTGGTCGTAGATGAACAGCCGCAGGTCGTGCTCCGTCACGGCGCCGGCGGGTACGCCCATGAAGGTGATTCCCTCCGCCCAGATGCGCGCGTTCCGCACGTCCGCCTCCAGCGCGTCCGGGGGCGCGTGGGATTCCAGCCACGCCCGCAGCCGGACCAGGCGGTCCTCTTCCACCGCCTCCCGCACGTCCCCCCGTTCCCATGCTCGCAGCGCGTCCGCGGGCTCGGCGTTGGGCCCCTCCGCGCACATGGGCGCGGCCTCGTCCGGAAAGGCGAAGTAGTCCAGCCGGTCGTCCTCCCCGTCCCAGTCATGCCCGTCCCAGTCGTCCTCGTCCCACGCGCCGATGCCGGGAAAGGGGAACGGTGATACGCGCACGCCGGTCTCCGCCTGCGGGTCCCGCCCGCGCGCGGCCGCAACGATGGCCCGCAGGGCGACCGTGGCCTGCCGCAGGTACTCCGGCGTGACCTGGCGCCCGGGGGTGTTCATGACGAACAGGCGCGGATACGCCCGCGGCCCCGCGATCGTCCATCCGCCGGCCGTGATCTCCCGCAGCATCTGCCGGGTGAGGGCGCGGCGCTCGTCCAGGTCCACCGTGAGCGCGTATCCCCCCATTGCCGCCAGCTCAGGGGGCACACCGTCGCCCGCGAGCAGGGCCAGCAGGTCGAGCGGCTCCGAGTAAAGGGCCAGCCCGTACGCGACGCCCGCCTCGCCCATCACGCTGGCGCCCCACTGCGCGCCCTCCATGCCGTCCAGCAGCAGCGGGTTCTGCAGGCCGGCAATGGTCCACGGAGCCAATCGGTAGAACTCCGCGGCCACCTGGTGGAACTCGGCCACCGCCTCGTGCGGCGCGCCCGTCTCGCGCCAGGTGTCCGGTGTGGCGACCCTGGCGGCCGCGGGCGAATCCATCATCTGCCCCAGTACCCCTTGCACCGCCTCGTCCAGCTCCGCGAGCGGCGCGGCGGCCACCTCCACCCCCCGCGCCCGCAGCCGCGCTTCCAGCAAGGCCGCGACCTCCGCGTCGCGCACGTGCAGCCGCTCCGGCAGCCTGCCCGCCGCGCGCCCCGCCGTGACGACGGCCTGCGCGATGGTCGTGGCCCGTTCCTCGGCCGTCACGGGGGGCAGGGGCACCATCTCGCCGTGCACCATCAGCCCGGCGGCGGTGATGAGCATCAGCGAGGGCGCACCCCCCGCGACGGGGAGCGGCAGCGCGACCACCTCCGCCTCCCACACGGCCTGCGCGGCGATGGTGGATTGCGCGAACGCCTCGGCAGCCTCCAGCGCCTCGTCGCCCACCAGGGCCTTTACGCGCTCGCGGGCCAGGTCCCGGGGCATGCAGCACGCCTTGTACTTCTTTCCCGAGCCGCAGGGGCACGGATCGTTGCGCGATGTCTTCATCGTCCTCTCGGTGGCTCAATCGACACGGTGTTGAACAAGCGAGCGGGGGAAGGCCGCCGTGGCCCTCCCCCGCTCGCATCCGCCGAAGCGAAGATCCGTCATCCGTCCGCGTCAGCTCAGCAGGCGCAGGGGCATGACGAGGCACAGGTAGTCCGGCGTGTCCTCGTTGCCGATGGGCATCATGGTGGCCGCGCGCTCCGGCGCCTTGAAGCTCATCCGCACCTCGCTGGTGGGCATGTAGCGCAGCAGCTCCAGCAGGTACTGCGCGTTGAAGCCGATCTCCAGCGGCTCGCCGTCGTACTCCACCGTGAGCTCTTCCGTGGCCGTGCCCACGTCGGGCGTCTCCACGGCAAAGCGCAGCATGGGGCCGCCCAGGGACAGGCGGATGCGGTGCGTCTGGTCGCTGGCCACGATGGCCATGCGCCGCACGGCCTTGGTGAGCGCGTCCTTGTCGCACACCATGTGCTTGTCGTTGTCGCGCGGAATGACCTGCTCGTAGTTGGGATACGGCCCCTCGATGAGCCGCGTGAAGATCTGCACGTCGTTGCCGCGGAAGCCGATGTGATTCTCCGAGCGGCCCACCTCCACCGTCTCGTCGCCGCGGAACAGGCGCTGCACCTGCGACAGGGCCCGCGGATGGACGATGAAGTCGCCGGGGGGCACGGAGCCGTCGGCGCTCTCCACGGGGAGCGTCATCTTGGCCAGGCGGTGGCCGTTGGTGGCCACCATCCGCATCTCGCCCTCGTTCAGCTGCCAGAGCACACCGTTCAGGATGGGACGCGTTTCCTCGGTGGACGCGGCGAACGAGACGGAGCTGATGAGCCGCTGCAGGTCCGTGCCCGTAACGCGCCAGCTTTCCGCGAAGTCCACCTTGGGAAACGCGGGAAACTCGTCGCGGGGCAGCCCGTTGAGCCGGTACCTGGTGCGGCCGCTGGCGATGTTGATGGCGTCGCCCTGCGTGGTGAACTCCACGGCCCCGGGGAGCTCGCGGGCGATCTCCTGGAGCTTCTTGGCGGGCGCGGTGATGGCGCCGGACTCGCCCACGTCCGCGGCCACGCGCACCGACACGGCCGTGTCCAGGTCCGTGCCGCTCATGCGAACGGCGCCGTCCTCGGCCTCGATCAGGATGTTGGAGAGCACGGGCAGGGTGGTGCGGCTGGGAATGCTGCCCGCCACCGCGCCCAGGCCCTGCTGCAGGTTCTCACGCGTGATCGTGAATCGCATACGGTTCGGTTCCGCGCATCGCCTGGAGTTGGTCCCCGTGTTCTCCACGGGGAAAGGTTACTACCAGAGTATAGATATAAATCCTAGTTACAGTAGTAGAGACTGTGGGAACCGTGTACAACCCGCTCCGCACCCCTCTCAACCCACTGTACCGCAACGGTCTGCACCACCGGCTGCCCCTGGGGATAACGCCTGTGGAGAACCCCGGTTCTCCCCACCCGCTCCACGTTCCCACACCCCGCCGGGCTTCCCCACAACTTGTCCCGGGATTTCCACACCGGTTGTCCACGCCGTGACTGGCCGCATTTCCACCCCGCATGTACCCCGTGCGGAGTGTGCTGTCAAGGACTCGCCCCCATTGGGCCAGCGACGGCACGGCGGATTCGTCGCGCTCCGCCGCCCTTCCGCCCGCCGCGGATCGCCGCTTCCGCTCCGGGCGCAACGTGAACAATGTGCACCCGCGGAGCGTCCGATGCCTGGCAACGATCCGGGATGCAATGCAGACAATCTGCACCGGCCGAGCCTGCCGATGTCTGGATCCATCCACCAGCGAGGCGGACAATGTGCACTCGCCGAGCGCCCGATGCCTGGCAACCATCCGGGAGCGATGCGGACAATGTGCACCCACCGAGCCTGCCCGGCGAATGAATTCGCGGCACCGGAAACGTGATGTCGGCCTTCGCCGACAGATCCGTCACAGGCGAGCTTCAGGCGCATGGCGGGCATTCAGGGCGGAAGACCGCCCGGAGGCCGCCTGCCGTCGCCGTTGAAGCCTCACGCAGTTTGTGAGGCTTTCCGCAGTCGTTGCGGCGGCTTCAGCCGCTCGGGACGATGCTCTGCTCATCCATCAAGTACCTCCATCACCGCCGAACCACTCACGCACCTCCCCGCTCACGCACTTCCCCACTCACGCACTTTCGTCCGATCTACCGCAGCGCCTCCCGCAGCTCCTCCACGCGCCGGCGAAAGGCGGGATCGTTGGTGACGTCCTCCTCCACCTTGGCGATGGAGTGGATCACCGTGCTGTGGTCGCGCCCGCCGAACAATTTGCCGATCTCCACCAGCGACAGGTCGAACATCTCCTTTACCAGGTACATGGCCACCTGGCGCGGGATGGTCAGGTCCTTGGTCCGCTTCTTGGACTGCAGCGCCTCGGACGTCGTTCCCCACGCGTGCGCCACCTTGTCGCGCACCCGCTGCGGGGTGATGCCGCCGGCCGACACGCCGCCGCCGCCATCCACCTGCGGGCCCACGCCCAGCGCCTCGCGGGCCAGCGACAGGTCGATGGGGCGGCGCGTAAGGCTGCTGTATGCCAGCAGCTTGATCATGGCGCCCTCGATCTCGCGGACGGACGACGTGCGGTGCTTGGCGATGAACGACAGCACCTCGTCGGCGTCGTGGATCACCAGGGCGTCCTCTTCTACCTTGCGGCGCAGGATGGCCACGCGCGTCTCGAAGTCGGGGGCCTTGATGTCGGCCACCATCCCCCACTCGAAGCGCGAGACGAGACGGTCCTCCAGCCCCGTGGCGCTGGGCGGCCTGTCGCTCGTGAGCACGATCTGCCGCTGGCTGTCGTGCAGCGCGTTGAAGGTGTGGAAGAACTCCTCCTGCGTGCGCTCCTTGCCTTCGAGGAACTGGATGTCGTCCACCAGCAGCAGGTCGCAGGCGCGGTACTGGCGCCGGAACTCGGCCATGGAGCCGTCCTGGATGGCGCTCACCAGCTCGTTGGTGAACCGCTCCGACGACAGGTACATCACCCGCTTGCCCGGATCGCGCTCCAGCATGGCGTGCCCAATGGCGTGCATCAGGTGCGTCTTGCCCAGCCCCACGCCGCCGTAGATGAACAGCGGGTTGTACAGCCGCGCGGGCGCCTCGGCCACGCCGTGCGCCGCCGCGGCCGCCAGCTGGTTGTTGTTGCCGACGACAAAGCGGTCAAAGATGTAGCGCGGGTTCAGCGGCGCCAGGATGGGGCGCGTGTCCGCCACGGCCGCTGCGGGGGCGTGCGCATGGGTGTGCGTGTGCACGGCCGGCGCCTCCATGCGGGGCGAGGACGGCATTACGGCGGACGGAGGTGCGGCCAGGTCGATGGAGGCGGGCACGGAAGCAGCCTTGCCGTTTCCCTGGTACTGGACGGAGAGGGTAAAGCGACGCCCGAACAGGTGCTCACCAATGCTGGTGAGCAGCGCGGCGTACTTGTCCTCCACCCAGTCCACGGCGAACGGGTTGGGGGTAGCGACCACCAGCAGGTCGTTGGAGATGGCGACCGCGTGCGTGGGAGCGAGCCAGGTGCGAAACGCCTGCTCCGGTAGCGCGGTCTTGGCACTCTCCAGGATGCGCGACCAGATTTCCCCGGCTGTGAGCTCCATCAACACTTCAAGCGGCGGCAAAGACGGACGGCATAACCGTGTGAGTGGCACGGGGCAACCTAGAAACGCACTGTGGAAAAGTCAAGAAACCCCGTAAGTGCATGTATTTAGCCCCTTTGATGAGGCCCTTGCGCTGGCGCGAAAACGTGCTTCGTAACGGACGGCCTGCGGATGTGGCAGAGTTCCGAAACCCACCCGAAGACTACACAATGGACGATGTCAGGATTGTCTCATCCATGGGTGGCAGACCCCATCGACTGCTACTGCAGCGGGTCTGATACGTCCCCTCTCTTCCGACGGTGAATGTCTCTTTGGAATCGCGTCAGGCGGCGTGAGTGTACGCCGGGAGATGCGACGGCAGTGCGCCGAAACGGCCCTTACGGGAGACACCGATGAACCAGCCCTGGATGGCGGAGCGGGAGGTGCCGCCGGAGCTCGCCCTGGCGTTGATCCGCGAGCAGTTCCCGGCGCTCGGCGCGGGCGGGATCCAGCCGTTCGGCAGCGGGTGGGACAACACGGCGTACCTGGTGGATGGCGCCGCCGTCTTCCGCTTTCCCCGCAAGGCGAGCACGGTCGCGCTGCTGGAACGGGAAACGCGCGTAATGCCGCACCTCGCCGGCCGCCTTCCCCTAGCCGTGCCCCATCCCGGGTGGATCGGCCGGCCGACGGAGCGCTTTCCGTGGATGTTCGCCGGCTACCCGCGCCTGGCCGGCATTACCGCGTGCGCGGCGGATCTCCGGGACGAGGAGCGGATGGCGGCCGCGGCGCCGCTCGGTGCCTTCCTGGCCGCCCTGCACGCCATCCCCGTGGACGGGCTGGAGCTGCCGCCGGATGAGATCGGCCGTACGGCGTTCGCGCGGCGGATGCCGGAGCTGGAGGCGCGGCTTCGGCATCTCCGCGATCGCGGCCACATCGCCCACGATGGTCCCTGGCTGCGCCTGTTCGACGGCGGCTTCCCCGCCCCGCCTCCCGCGCCCGTCGTCGTCCACGGCGACGTGTACGTGCGTCACCTGCTGGTTGACGATGCCCGCCGCGTTTCCGGCGTGATCGACTGGGGCGACGTGCACGCGGGCGACCCGGCCGTGGACCTGTCCGTGGCCTACGCTTTTCTCCCGCCGCACGCGCGTGGCGCGTTCGCGCGTGCGTACGGGCCCATGGACGCGCGAACGCGGCGCACCGCGCGCCTGCGGGCTGCCTTTCACTCCGCCGCGCTCGCCTGGTTCGCGGACGACGTCGGAGACGCCGCCCTCCTGCGCGAGGGCCTCACGGGCCTGCGCCACGCGCTCGAGGACGACTGAAACCGATTCCCACGATTGACCCCGCACGCGGCGTTTTACTGCCGTCTCACGCGGAGACGGGTGTCGTTTGCGTGAGGGATGCGCGCCCGCTGCGCGCGCAGCCCGACCCGGAGCGGAGCGCAGGGGCACGCCCGCACACGCACCTGCCGTTGCCGTTCCCGTCCCGATCTCCATCCACCAGACGAGCACGCTACCGTAACCCTCCATCCCCCCTCCAGTTGACGAAACTGCGAAACGTGCTTACATTCACGGTCTTTGCCGCGAGCCTTACACCCGAAGGGGTTCTGACCGATGAAGCCGAGTTACCGTCCGCGCAACCGCAAGCGGATCAACAAGCACGGGTTCCGCGCCCGGATGGCCACCAAGGGCGGCCGCGCGGTGCTGAACAGCCGTCGCCGCAAGGGACGTCACAAGCTGGCCGTCACCGTCCCGAGCAAGTACTGATCGCCGGCGCCGCGCCTCCACGCGTGGAGACCGCCGGCGACCGCGCGCGCGAGGGATTCGGCCTGCCACGGCGGGCCCGGATCACCGCGTCGGAGGAAATCCGGACGCTGTTCAGACGGGGGAAGAGGAGCAAGACGCGCCATCTTGACGCGTTCGTCTCCCCTTCCCCCGCTCCGTTTGCCCGTTTGGGGATCGTCGTCCCCAAGCACAAGCGGGACATCGTGGAGCGCAACCTGGTCAAGCGCAGGCTGCGCGAGCTGGGCCGTACGGTGCTGCTGCCGGGGCTCGGAAACCACGGGGCCGCGTTCGACGTACTGCTGCGTGCCCGCCCCGAAGCCTACACCGCCTCGTTCGCCGACCTGCGCGACGAGGTGACGGCGCTCACGGAGGAACTGTGCTCGCGCGCGCGATGATCGCGGCGATCCGCTTCTACAGGAAGGGGATCTCGCCGCTCAAGCCACCGGTGTGCCGCTTTACGCCTACCTGCTCGGCCTACGGGCTGGAGGCGGTGGAGCGGTATGGTGCCGCGCGCGGCAGCTGGCTCCTGGTAAAGCGGCTGGCGCGCTGCCAGCCGTTCAGCAAGGGCGGCTACGACCCCGTGCCCTGAATGGTGCACGGGGCTTCATCCATCTTCCGGCCACGGTTGGATTCGTTCTGATGGACCAGACCCGCAGGCTCGTCCTGTTTCTCGCTGCGTCGGCGGTGGTGCTGTTCGGGTGGAATCTGCTCTTTCCCCCCGCCCCCCCGCCCCTACGCCCCGCCGGTGCCGACTCGGCCACGGCCGTCACCCGCCCCGGCGCGGCCCGCCCGTCCGCCGGCGCCCCCGCGGCCCTGGCGCCCGGCGCCATGACCGGCACCGCGCCCGAGCGGCTGGTGACCGTGCGCTCGCCCCTGTACGAATACCGCTTCAGCACGCGCGGCGCGGCCCTCAACGCGGCCACGCTGCTGCGCTTTGAGAGCTACGTGCAAAAGGACGGCAGCGTGCAGCTGGTGCCCCGCAGCGCGCGCGACGTGCTGGCGCACCGGGTGGCCGTGGGGCGCGACACCATCGACTTCCGCAACGTCACCTTTCAGCCCAGCGCCGACCGCCTGGAGCTGCGCGAGGGCGGCCCCCCGGCAGAGCTGCGCTTCGTCTCCACCAACCCCGGCCCGCGCGCGGAGGTGACGTACACCTTTCGCCCGGACGGCTACCTGGTGGACGTGCAGGGCCGCATTACGGGCGTGCCCGCGGGCGCGGAGCTGGTGACGGAGCTGGGCACGGGGCTGGCGCCGCATGACGCCTTGGAGCACGGCAGCGCGCGGGAGCTGGCCTTTGCGGGATGGAACCGTGAGCGCATCGAGCGCCTGCCCATCTCCAAGGTCAAGATGCCCGACACCATCGCCGGGCCGCTGGTGTGGGCGGGGATCAAGGACCGCTACTTCCTGCTGGCCGTGCTCAACCCCGGCCAGGCGCGCTTCAGCCGGATGATCATGGAGCCGGCGCGCGACGTGACGTACTCCATCAACGGCAAGCTGGAGCGCTCGCCCCGGGCGCGGGGGCGCGTGGTGCAGCCGCTGGCGGCCGACGGCGCGTTCCGCATGCAGGCGTACCTGGGCCCGCAGGAGCACGACCGCCTGGCGGCCGTGGGGCACGAGCTGGAGGAGGTGAACCCGTACGGCTACCGCTGGCTGCGCCCCGTGGTGCGCCCCATCGCCGCCGTGGTGCTGTGGGCGCTCAAGGAGATGCACGCGCTGGGATTGTCGTACGGCCTGGTGCTCATCCTGTTCGGCGTCATCGTCCGCCTGGTCACGTGGCCGCTGAACGCGCGGGCCATGCGCGCGCAGATGAAGAACATGGCCGTGCAGCCGCAGCTGCAGGCGCGCATCAAGGAGGCGCAGGCCAAGTATCCCAACGACCCGGCGGCGGTCAACCAGGAGATGATGAAGGCGTACAAGGACCTGGGGGTAAATCCCTTCTCCATGGTCTCGGGGTGCCTTCCGCTGCTCATCCCCATGCCGGTGCTCATCACCCTGTTCTTCGTGTTCCAGGGCGCCATCGAGTTCCGCGGGACGAGCTTTGCCTGGCTGCCGGACCTGTCGCTCAAGGACCCGTACTACGTTCTCCCCGTCTTCCTGATGGCGAGCATGTTCGGGCTGCAGTGGGTCAGCACCAAGCTGAGCGGCATGGAGCAGAACGAGCAGACCAAGATGATGATGTACACCATGCCGCTGGTGATGGGCTTCGTCTTCTTCGCTATGCCGTCGGGGCTCAACCTGTACTACGCGTCCACGAACGTCGCCTCGTTCCCGCAGCAGATCCTGATCGCGAACGAGCGGCGCCGCGCCACCGAGCAGCAAAAGGCGGAGGATGCGGCCAAGAAGGGCACCGCCCGCGGCCCCAAGACCATCCCCGGCAGCCGCGCCCGCAAGCGGTAACGCGTCTGGTGGATGGATGACGATGCGAAGCGCCCGCCCTCCCGCCGAGGGCGGGCGCTTTTGCGAGGGCAGATGAGGCACGGCCCCGATCCGGGCAGGACCCTGAGCGGATGAATCCGCCGCTGGGACAGCCATAAGCCCACCCCGGCCGCTGACGCGTCCGCGCGGGGCTTCAACCGCTTGAAAGCCAAACCCGCGAGACTTCCCGTTCTCCGCACGGTACTGGGGTGTATACCCTCTCCCACGCAGTTTGTGGGAGAGGGTGGCGAGGAACGAGCCGGGTGAGGGCCCTTCGGCGATGGCCTCTTTCCCCCGCCCCTGACGAACGCGAGCTTACGCGATCGTTTCGGCATCATTGTGCACAACGCAGCGATCGCGTCACGTATCATCAGTGAAACGCTCGACGCCGGATTGATCAAACCTGATGATCCCGAGAACCGGTCGCGGAAGCATGCGCGTTACGTGCCTTATTGGGCGTGACCTTATTTGATGGTTATTTGATCGGCATGCTATCCTCGAAGGAATCGCTGTCGGAAATGCCAGCGTTTACGTGCGTTCTTCCCCGATCCGTTATTTGATCGGAAACCCCATGACCGAGTACGTGCGCGGGCTGCCGGTGTGTCGTACACGCGAAGCTCTGTCAACGCGGATCACCGTGAGAGTCGGCGCGCTCTGCTCACGTGTGCTGCAATCGATGATCTGAATGCCGACGTCATCCATCTCCCCGCTGCACGCGGACACCATCGCCGCCATCGCGACGGCGCAGGGGCGCGGCGCCGTGGCCTTGCTGCGCGTGTCCGGCCCGGACGCGCGCGCCGTGCTGCACCGCGTCGCGCCCGCGGTCGAGGACGTGCAGCCGCGCGTGCAGCGGCTGGTGGCGCTGCGGCACCCGGAGACGGGTGAGCTGCTGGACCGCGGGCTGGTGACGTACTTCGCCGCGCCGGCCAGCTACACGGGCGAGGACACGCTGGAGATCGCCACGCACGGCGGCGTGCTGACGCCACAGCTGGTGCTGGACGCGCTGCTCGCCGCCGGTGCGCGTGCCGCAGAGCCGGGGGAGTTCACCCGCCGTGCGTACCTCAACGGCAAGCTGGACCTGCTGCAGGCCGAGGCGGTCGCGGACCTGCTGGACGGGCGCTCGCGGGCCCTGCACCGCGCGGCCGTGCACCAGATGGAGCGCGGCCTTTCCCGACGCGTGTCGGAGCTGCGCGACGCGGTCATCGGCACGGAGGCGCTCATCGCGTACTCCATCGACTTCCCGGAAGAGGACGAGCCGCCCGTCCCCCCCGCCCGCATCCGGGCCTCCGCGCGCGACGTCATCACCCGCATCGACGCGCTGCTGGCCACGGCGCCGGAGGGCGAGCTGCTCCGCGAGGGCGCGCTCACCGTCCTCGCGGGCCGGCCGAACAGCGGCAAGTCCTCTCTCTTCAACGCGCTGCTGGGGACGGAGCGCGCCATCGTCACCGAGATCCCCGGCACCACGCGCGACGCGCTGGAGGCTTCCGCGTCCGTGGACGGCTACCCGTTCCGCCTGGTGGATACGGCGGGGCTGCGCGAGACGGAGGACCGCGTGGAGGGGATAGGGATCGAGGTGGCGCGGCGCTACCTGGCCGGCGCGGACCTGGTGCTGTTCTGCGTGGAGGCGGGGCGTGAGGTGGATGCGGACG
>DASQZE010000604.1:0-3220 GCA_035638875.1 Longimicrobium sp. | reverse complement strand
ATACCGAATTTCACGATTCATTGTGCACACGGAGCTTTACTGCCGTCTCACGCGGAGGCGCGGAGAACTGCAGAGACGACAACGGATTGAAATCACACAGAGGAACAGAGGAACAGGGGTAACAGAGAAACTTCCGTCGTACTCTGTTACCTCTGTTCCTCTGTTCCTCTGTGTGAGATTGCTGTCTCATCTGTTCTCCCGCGTCCTCCGCGCTCTCCGCGTGAGGCCATTCTTATTTATTAGAACTTTGAGTGCACACTCAATTCGGACATCCGGTATGAGTGGAGATGAAGTCCACCTCCCCCAGGGTTATTGGGGAGGTCGCGAGGAACGAGCGGGTGGGGACGCCGTGGGATGCCCATCCCGTGCACGAGCCTATGGAGCCCAACGCCGAGTTGGGGCCGCGCGATGGATTCGCCCGGCTGGAAAGCACGAAGTCCGCCTTCGCAGAATGCGACGGCGGACTCTTCTCGTGCACGGGCGCTTGCACCCAGGACGAGGGTGGCAGTCCGCGCAGGCGGACTTCGTGTGCTTGTTGCGGCGAATTCATTCGCTTGGACCGGGCTGTACCCCCGGATCCGAATCTCGACCCGGCCGAATCCGCCCCTCGGCGAATCCCGCTTACTGACGCGTGGCGCCCTGCGCGGCCTGCAGCACGCGCGAGCTGACGATACGGCCGGCGGTGTCCGTCACGTACTCCAGCAGCGCGCCGGACGTGTGGCGCACCTGGCGCACGGTCTGGCCCGCGGTGTTGGTCGCCTCGTTCACCAGCGGCAGGCTGGTGACCTGGCCCAGCGTGCGCGAGTTCACCACGCCGCCCGCCGTGTTCAGCGTCTGCTCCACGATGCCGCCCGTGGCGTTCAGCGTAACCTGCACCGTCTGCCCCAGCGTGTTCACCGTCTGCGTGAGCAGGCCGCCCGGCTGCGTGACGTTGTTCAGCGTCTGCCCCACGGCCTGCACGGCGCCCTCGGCCACGCCGCCGGGCTGCAGCAGCGTGTTCGCCACCCCGCCCACCGTGCCGACCGTGGAATCCACCACGCTCAGCACCTGCGTGAGCAGCTGCGGATTGCGGTCCAGCGTGGTGACCACCCGGTCCACGATGCGGGCCACGTTGTCCAGGTCCACGTACACGTACGCTTCGGCGACCACGCCCACGATCTCCAGCTCCACCCGCTCGATGCTCACGTCCGCGCCGGCGCTGATGGTCACCAGGTTGGCGGCGTTGGCGTCCAGCGCCAGCACGGCGCGCAGGTCCGACACCGTGAGCCCGATGCTGTCTACCGACAGCTCCGGCACCTCCAGCACCACGTCGTAGTGCGGCGTGCCGATCTGCGTCTGCGTGGCCAGACGGGCGCCCGGTTGCTGCGCGCGCGGCTGCTGCGTACGCGGCGGGTCGCCCAGTACGCGGCCGGGCTGGGCGGCGGCGTCACGGGCCAGCAGCGCGGCCCCGCACAGGGCAATGGCGACAGAGCGACGGATCATCGGGATCATCTCCTCGGAAAATTGGCCGGCGCGGGCGCGTTCGGCTGCTGCTGTGACGGTTGCTGCTGTGACGGTTGCTGCTGTGACGGCGACGCCGGTGCGGCGGACGCGGACCCGCACAGGCTCGCGAACGACGGATCGGCCGCGAGCGCGGGGAGGCAGGCCACGTCCAGGTTCGCGCGGATCTCGATCCCCACCCGCACGTCCCGGTACGTCACGCCGGGCTCCACGGGATCCGGCAGGTTCACGCGCTCCGTGACCACGATGGAATCCAGCCCCGCGCACCCCGTCGTCCGTACCTCCGTCCGCGGCTGCGTCTCGAACCGCAGCTCGCGGATGGTGGCCGTCGCACGGAGGAGGACCGTCGGCCGCGCGCTGTCTGCCGCGGCCCCGGCCGGGAGCAGCGATGCGCATCCATCGTCCTGCGCCGCCGCCGGGGCCGCCGCGAGGGCGGGGATCGCCGCCAGCAGCGCCATCCTGCCGAGTGCCGTCATCCGCATCCGTTCCGAAACTCGAGAGCCGCACCGCGAGCGGGGCCGGTGGTCAAAATCCATGCCGTCCAACGCGTCTGGAAACGGCAGCCTTTTTGCACCGGCGCCGGCTCCGGAATTCAGTCCGCGAAACGGCACACGGGGAGACGCGCGATGCGCACGATCGGGTGGATGGCGCTGCTGGGGATGCTGGCCGTTCCCGCGGCGGCGGCGGGGCAGGTGACGGAGTGCACGCCGGGAACGGGCGCGGCGGCGCGGCAGCCGGGGGCGGGGCCGCAGGGGATCCTGCGCGAGTACGACGTGGTGGTGGACGTGGCGGACCTGTGCGTGGAGCGCATCCGCCTGAACGTGCAGAACCTGGATGCGCGCCTGTCGCTGAACGCACGCGTGGCCAACCTGGTGCGCGTGACCGCCGGCGCGGACGTGCACCTGGGCGAGGTGGATCTCACCATCCAGGGCGTCCGCGCGCAGGCGCTGCTGCTGGTGGACCTGGACAACGTGGTCTACGTGGTGGACCGCGCGCTGACGTTCGTGGACAACAATCCGCAGATCGTCTCACAGCTGGTGGGAACGGTCAACAGCACGCTGGGCACCGTGGGCGGCGTGGCCAACCAGGCGCTGCGCCCCGGCGGCGTGGCGGACCAGGCGGTGGGCACGGTGGGGCAGACGCTGAACAACGTGACGGCGCCGGGCGGCGTCCTGTCGCAGACGGTGAATACGCTGGGGCAGACGGTGCAGCGCACGGTGGATGCGACGGGCAGCATCGTGGAGCGCACGCTGAACACGGCGGGCGGCGTGGTGGGCACGCGCACCGTGGGGCGGCTGCTGGAGCTGCCCGTGCTGCGCGAAACCACCAACTCCGCCGGGCAGACGGTGCGCTCCGTGCGCGACCAGAGCGGCGCCGTCATCGAGTACATCCTGGATGAGGGCGGCCGCGTGGTCCGCAGCCGCGTGACGACGCCAGCCCCGCGCCAGGGGCAAGCGCCGCGGTAGGCAGACGGCGGCCGGCAGACGCGGACGGGGCCGGCCAGGCGGCGGTCTGTCGATCAAACAGCAGCGCCTCCCGGATCGTACTCTGGGGAGGCGCTGTCGTTTGATGCCGTGCATGGGGGCCGGCACCCGCCGCGCCCCCACCCGGGCTCGTAAACCTCGCCCACCCTCCCCCAAAAACCCCTGGGGGAGGGTTGTGGTAGGTAGAGTTCCGAGCTGCCCACACGACGCAGTTCTCCCCCTCTCCGCGAGGAACG
>DASQZE010000603.1:0-2112 GCA_035638875.1 Longimicrobium sp. | reverse complement strand
GGCCGCCGCCAGCCTGGTAGAACGCCCGGAGGAAGTCCCAGTTCTCGTTGCTCACCGGCATGCTCTGGTAGTCCATGTACGGCGTCCCCGTAAGGCCGGACATGATCACCCACGCGTTGGGGTTGGCCTGCTTGATGGCGGGGTACACGGACTCCATGAGGAGCGCGTAGTTGCGCGCCTGCGCCGCCCGGTCGAAGTTGAACAGGTTGTTCCCCACGCCGCGGAACGCCCCGCCGCCCAGCACGTCCACCCCCCAGTGCCCGCCGTCCACCTCGTTGAGGATCTGCCAGAAGGTGACGCCCGGCATCAGGTTCACCATGTCGCGCATGAAGCGCGTGAACTCGCGCCGCGTGACCGCCAGCTCGGCGTCGGTGGCGCCCTGCCAGTTGTTGTGCGGCCCGTAGTGGCGGTGGACGTTCGGCGCCCCGTGCACCACCACCACGGGCACCACGCCGGTGCGCAGCGCGCGCTCCACGTTGTCGCGCACGTTGTCCAGGTAGGTGTGCAGGGGAACGCAGTCCGCGCAGTTGGTGGCCTCGTACGAGCCGTACCCGTTCAGGTCCACCAGCGTCCAGTCGATGTCCATCCGCATCATCCGGGCGCCGCCCCACCGGATCTGGTTGATGTTGGTCTGGTACAGCTCGTACTTGGGAAGGTGGTTGTTGAAGCCCAGCTCCGTGTGGTTGTCGTACACCCACAGCTCGTTCGCCGACCGCCAGTACTGCTCGGTCGCGCCCATCGGGACGGTCTCGTACTCGGTGTTCTCGGACCTGGGCTGCTCCGGGGAGAGCGGCGTGGGCCCCTGGTCGGCACAGGCCGGGAGAAGCACGACTGCCGCGAGGAGAAGGGAGGTTGCTGCACGCATGCGTCCTCAAAGGATGGATTGTGGTCTTGCGAGGGCGCAAACCGGACGGATCTCCGGATTCTCGCCGTGCAAGGCGACGGCCTCGTTACCTGTACGGTCGCGAGGATAGCGGCTGGAAACGTTTGCGTCTAAGCTAAGAAGCCGCGGAGTTTCCGCAAGGGCCTTTATTCATCTGTTTACAATTCCTGATCTTAGCCCCCCACGGGCCCTGCGCCGAAGCCCGCAGCCTGCGCGGCTACGGGCTTCCTGGTCGTCGTGGATCATGATTTCGGGATGTCGATATCGCGCGGATTGCCGAAGAACGACCCCGCTCCAGCACTGGAGCGGAGCCGCTTTTCGATCGCGCGATCGTGGTCAGCGAGTGGCCGGGACAGCGCGAGCGCCGTCCGTTTGCTTTCGCCCGGGGAGGCGGCGGCGTATCGTGGGGGTTCGCCAGGAGACTCCTGGCCAGCTTCTCCGCACGTGGAGGTCGCAATGATCGTCCGGTTCCATCTCCCGCTCTTCGCCGTGATCGCCGCCGTGGCCGCGGCTGGGCCGGCGGGCGCGCAGGACACGCACGACCACCCGCACGGCTCCGCGGAACGGCTGGGGCGGGTGGTGTTCCCCACCTCCTGCAACGCCGCCGCGCAGCCGCTGGTGGAGCGCGGCGTGGCCATGCTCCACTCCTTCTGGTTCGAGCAGGCGGAGCGGACCTTCGCCCAGGCGTCCGCGGCGGACCCTGCGTGCGCGATGGCGCAGTGGGGCGCCGCCATGACGCTGCTGGGCAACCCGTACACCGGCGTCGCGCCCGCCGAGCCGCGGCAGCGGGCCGCGCTGGCGTCGGCGGAGACGGCCGTGCGCCTGGCTGCCGGCGCCACGGAGCGCGAGCGAGGATACGCGGATGCGGCGCTCGCGCTCTTCCGCGACTTCGCCACCGTGGGCTACCGGGTGAGGCTGCGGATGCACGAGGAGGCGATGCGCCGCGTGCGCGAGGCGGCGCCGGACGATCCGGAGGCGGCGATCTTCTACGCGCGGGCCGTGATCGCCAACGCGCTGCCGACGGACCTGACCTTCGCGCGGCAGCGCCTGGCGGCGGGGATCCTGGGTCCGCTCTTCGCCAAACAGCCGGACCACCCGGGGCTGGCGCACTACACCATCCACGCGTACGACGCGCCCGCCATGGCCCAGCACGGGCTGGAGGCCGCCCGGCGCTACGCGGGGATCGCTCCCTCGGCGCCGCACGCGCTGCACATGCCGTCGCACATCTT
>DASQZE010000602.1:0-17838 GCA_035638875.1 Longimicrobium sp. | reverse complement strand
CGCGTGGATGCGCCGGGCCCTGATGCACGTTTCGTGAACGGCAGGTATACAGAATACAGTGCGGGGCGCGGAGGGCAATGCGGGGGGGCGGGGTGGGGGGCGGGCGGATGGGGGAGGAACGGCGAGGGACAGGGGACAGGGGACAGGGGACAGCCAGCAACGACGGGGGTGGAGCGCCGAGGTCGTCGAACGTCCAGCGAGCCACGATCCGTCCGGGCGGTTGAAACCGCGGCTGGAACATCACGAAGTCCGCCTTCGCGGACTCGCCCGTACCATGGGTGAGGATGTGCAGCGTGGCCAGCACCCGGCCCAGTGGGGTCGCAACCAGGCGCCATCCCTGCGCACGTCCAGCGTAGCCGAGTCGCATCCGTCGAGGCGGGATGAGTGCAGCGGGCCCACCTTCCCCCAGGCGGTTAAAACCGCGGCACCGCGGCTACAACGTTACGAAGTCCGCCTGCGCGGACTGCCCCGTCGCGGGCGGCCCCGGTGCACCGATGCGCAGTTCGAGCCGTTGAAGCCCTGTTCGCGTCGCGCCTCGGCGCGAGACAGGGCTTATGGCTCTCCTAGCGGCGGGTTTACCCGCTCCGGCCGGATACCCGCGATCCCTGACGGATCTCCACCCGGCCTACTTTCGCACTTTCGCACTTTCGCACTTTCGCACTTTCGCACTTTCGCACTTTCGCACTTTCGCACTCCCGCAGTTCCTCACGGGGCGCGCGGATTGCACCTGCCCTGCCCGCGGCACAAGGCCGGAGGGCGAGACAAAATCGGGAGGATGGATGAGCTACGGCGGCATGTACGACGTGATCGTGATCGGCGGGGGGCCGGCGGGGCTCTCGGGGGCACTGTGGCTGGCGCGCTACCGCCGCAAGGTGCGCGTGTTCGACGCGGAGGCGCCGCGCAACGCCGTCACCTGGGCCGTCCACGGCTATCCGGGCCGCGACGACGTGCCGCCGGAGGAGCTGCGCAAGATCATCAAGCTGCAGGCGGTGGACGCGGGCGCGGAGTACGAGGCGGCATGCGTCCTGAGCGTAGAGGGCGAAAAGGACGACTTCACCATCAACCTGGACGATGGCCGCACATTCGGCGCAAAGCGGCTGCTGCTGGCCACGGGGCTGCGCGACATCGTCCCCGAGATCCCGGGGCTGGACCAGTTCTACGGCACCAGCATCTGGCACTGCCCGGACTGCGACGGACCGTCCGTGGTGGACCGCAAGGTGGGCGTCATCGGCTGGGGGCGGCAGATCGCGGCCTACTGCATGTACATGCTGACGTTCACGGAGAAGCTCACCATCCTCACGCACGGCCACCCGCCCGACATGGCGGAGAACGCCCGCGAGGCGCTGGCCCGCTGGAGCATCCCCGTCAACGAGACGGTGATCGACCGGCTGGAGGGCGAGGGCGGGCAGGTGCAGCGCGTGGTGTACCACGGCGGAGAGACGGAGGAGTTCGATGCGATGTTCTTTCACATCGCGTCCGGCCCCGGCTCGTCGTTTCCCGCGGACCTGGGATGCCAGGCGGACGAGGACGGCATCCTGGAGATCGACAAGGAGTACGAGACCACCGTCCCCGGCGTGTACGCGGCGGGCGACATCGTGCCGGGCTCGCGGCTCGCCATCCGCGCGGCGTCAGAGGGGGTGCGCGCGGCCGTGGGCATCCACAAGTCGCTCATCGGCCCGGACCGGCGGATCGGGTGACGGTAACGGCAGTGCGAAAGTGCGGGAGTGCGGGAGTGCGGGAGTGCGAAAGTGCGGGAGTGCGGGAGTGCGAGAGTGCGTGAGGGAGCAGGATTTCGAGCGGTTGTAGCCGGCATCCGCCCTGAGCGGCTAAAGCCGCCGCTGGGAAAGCGATAAGCCCCGTCTCGGCTCGCTGCGCTCGCCGAACGAGGCTTCAACCGCGTAAAGGATGCGCGGGACGGTTCCGGGAGGGTGGGCGAGGCGCGGGCCGAGCGGCTGAAGCCGCCGCAACAACTGCGGAAAGCCTCACAAACTGCGTGAGGCTTCACCTGCGGATCATAGCAGGGGGATGCGGGATCGAACACGCGCTCCGATCTGTACTACGGCGCGCAGACGCTCGCGCTGCGCGGCGAAATCCCTTCAACCGATCCAATCATGCCCCGTCGTGACGAGGACCAGGCGTTTAAGGAGAAGGACATCTTCACGCGGAAAGCCGAGCGGCTGGACGACCTCCACACGGAGGTCACCGATCAATGGGTCATCGCTTTCTTCGGCGTGGTGATGGGCGGAGTGTCGGTGATGGTCACGTGGGCCACGTACCTGACGCTGCGCGCCGGCTACATCGACTCCGGCGAGGGGCATCTACCCGCGTACGCCGCCGAGGAGCCAGGCTTCTTCTACGGCACGATCGCGATCTACGTCCTGATGGCTGGGCTCTGCGGAAAGCTCTGCGTGCAGATGCTCCTGCACGCCCGCCGCGAGCTCCATCGTGTCGCCCGGTTCCGCGAGCGCGTTTCGCGCGTGGGAAAAGGCGGGCTTGGCGGGCGGAAGCGCCACGTGCGCGGGTGATATGAGAAGTGCACCAGCGACACCCCCTCCGGTGCACATCCTCGCCCGTGAACGGGCTGTCGGCGAAGGCAGGCGGCGCGTTTCCGGAACTGCGGATTCAATCCTCGGCTCGGTTCAGGCCCCTACTCTCCGGCAAAGAGACGGGAGCGCCCGATTGGAGCACACATTTTGCGTCTATCATAAACCTCCCATCACTCTGTCGAGTACGGACGCCCTTTACACGGAGGGACGCATCATGGACCGGGTACTTTCACGAAGCATGCGCCTGGCATTCGGCGCGGCGGTGCTGGCGATGACCGGCTTCGGCGTGAGCAGCGCCGTCGCGGAACCCGCGCCCGCCCGCGAGGCCGCGATGGCCTGCCCGCCCGGGTACAACGAGTGCAGCTGCGAGGAAGGAATCACGATCTGCCGCCGCACGGCGTGCCCCATCTGCCCCTGATCGGAGGAGCGGAAACACACGCGGCGGGCCGAGTGCATCGGCCCGCCGCGCTTTTTCATCCACCGAGGTCAGTTGCAGGCTGTAACCTGTAACCCGCAGTTCAGTCTCCGCCGTTCACGCCGACGTGCAGTCGTACGGATCCGCCGTCGTCGGCACCACGGGCGACGTGCCGTTTGCGCGCGTGCCGTTCATCACCTGCAGCGCGGTACCCGTGTAGTACTTCTGCAGGATCTGCTGGTACGTGGCGCCCGCGCGGGCCATCCCCACCGCGCCCGTCTGCGCCAGCCCCGCGCCATGGCCGTTGCCGCCGCCGTACACGCGGTAGCCCGTGAGCGCGCCCGACGTGTTGGTCACCCGCTCGATGACGAACAGCGTGCTGGGCAGCAGCGTGGGCACGCCCGACGTGTTGATGTACGGCATGGCGGAGCGGATGGCCGTCCCCGTCTGCGTGAACGTGCCCGCATCCGTGACGAACTGGATCTGCGTCACCCGCCCGCTGGTGGACGAACGCGACAGCACGTTGATGGCCGTGACGTTGCCCACCGGCTGGTCGGCAAAGTCGCCCACCACGCAGCTCATCTGCGCCATCGTCCAGTTGTAGCTCCAGCGGTGAAAGCTGTGGAACCCGCCGTACGCGCCCGTCCACGTGGGCGTCTTGAGGTCGGTGAGCAGCGCGCTCACGGAGGGCAGCTCCTGGCCCGCCGGCGCGTCCCACACCGTCGTCAGGTAGGGCGCCGCGGTGCTGAACACATCCTGCCCGTTGCTCGTCTTGCCGCCGCTGGTGGCATAGAACAGCGCGCTGATGAGCGTGCCGTTGTAGGTTGCCACCTGGCCGGCCGTGGCGTTGATGGCGCTGGTGCTGATGGGGTGCTCCGCCGCCACGCCGCCGTACACCTGGTCCTGCACGGTGGCCACCACGTCGTAGCCGTTGTTCCAGTGCTTGCCCAGGCTGGAGTGCGCGTACGTCCGCGCCGCCACGGCCTGCGCCTTCTGCGCCTCGACCTCGGGGTACGCGGAGGGGCCCAGCTCGCGCGGCACCACCCCGTACAGGTACTCGTCCATCGGCAGCTCGTTGATGCCCGCCAGCGTGCCCGCCGCGTTGCGCATGACCTCCGCCACGCCGCGGTACTGCGCGCCGGCAACCAGCACGCGCGCCGTGGACGCCACGGTGATGCGCGGCTGGCTGCGCGAGCTGGCCGCCGTTCCCGTCGTCTTGGTGGTGACGTAGCGCGGCTCGTTGACGGGCGTCGTCACCGTCTTCCACAGCGCGGCCGTGGTGGCCAGGCCTGCGTTGATGACGTTCTGCTTGTACGTGGCCTCGGCCGTTGCGTCGGCGGGCAGCGGCCGCTCGCCGATGTACACCCGCCAGCAGCTGGACGCGGGCACGTGCTCCCAGGCGGAGGGAAAGCCGGCCGCCACGCCGGCGGCCACGCGCTGGTCGCGGTCCGTGGTGCTGGTGGTGCAGACGACCTGCAGCCGGCGGTTGTTGGTCGCCACCGACACGCCGGAATTCCAGGTGACGGTCACCTGCTCGTTGGCCAAGCCGGAGACGAGGTAGGCGTTCGTCCCCTTTTCGCGGACGTCGAAGGCCACCGTGGCGCCGATCTTTACGGACGTTGCGGCGGGGACGAGGCCCACGCGGATCTTGCCGGCGTACGGCTCCAGCACGTTCTGAAGCGGCGCGGACGAGGGCGCGGCGGCAGAGGGGCCGGTGGCCTGTTCCGAGCATGCCGCCGCCGCGAGCACCGCGGCCAGCAGCGCGAACCGACTCCATCGTGACTGCATGGTGGGACCGCCTTTCCGGGAGGGGAAAAGATGGAATTCCCGGAGGATGGGGAACGGGGCGCCGGTCCGGGAGGATGTACGTGGAACGTAGGCTGCACCTGCCACTCGCGCCAGCACGACGGTGTGCGGTTTCTCGCGGAAGAACGTTCGCCCGGGAAGCGCGGAATGGGGATGGAGGCTGGATGCTGGATGCGGATTGCCGGATGCGGATTGGGCCGGTGGGGGCTGGCCTCCGTCCCGGGCGACTGAAGTCGCGGCTCCGAAAACGTGATGTCGGCCTTCGCCGACGGCTCGTGCACCGGGCCAGGACGTGCACCGGGGCACGGATTCGCCGGGGCGGAATTGGGGGTCCAGGATCGTGCGCGGGTAGCGGAGTCCAATCCCCGGCGATTGAAAATCGCGGCGAAAAACGGAGCCGGACGACCTGTATTGCCTGCCTGCATCGGCCGGTGCTATTTTTTTACCATCCGGCATCTACCCCATCCCATCCGCCGAGACGATCCAATGATCCGCAGTACGCTGTCCTTCTTGTCCGCCGCGCTGCTCGCCACGCACGCCGCCGCGCCGGGCATCGCATCTACCCAGGAGACTGCCGTAGTGCCGCCCGTGGCCTCTTCGACGCGCACGGAGGTTCTGGACCGCGGCGCCATGGACCCCGCGTTGTCGCCGGACGGCGAGCGCATCGCGGTGAGCATCCTGGGCCGGCTGTGGCTGGTGCCCGTCGCGGGCGGGGACGCGGTGCAGCTCACGAGCGGCGCGGGATGGGACGCCAGGCCGGCGTGGTCGCCGGACGGGCGGTTCATCGCCTACGCGCACTCCACCCCCGGCAGCACGACGCTCATGGAGCTGAACCTGGCCACGGGCAGCCCGCGGGTGGTGCAGGACATGGAGGGGAACCTGGGGCAGATCGCGTATCACCCCGCCGGAGCGGACCTGTTCTACGTGCTCATGCGCGGCCAGTACGACGCGCACCTGTGGCGCCTGCCCCGCGCCGGCGGCGAAGCGCGCCAGCTCACGCACACGCAGAACTGGCACGAGTGGTCGTTCGCGCTCTCCCCCCGCGCGGACACGGTGTTCGTGGAGAGCGGGCGCTACGGCGGCGCGGACCTGTACCTGGTGGCGCTGGACTCGCTGCGCTCCACCCGGCTGACGGAAACGCCCGCCCGCAACGAGTTCTCGGTGGGGTGGAGCGGAGACGGGCGCACGCGGGTGTGGATCGCGGGGCAGAACGGCACGGACACGGTGATGGCGCAGACCCTCGGCGGAGCGCCCCGTCCCGTGCACGCCAGCGCCTACGGGCAAAAGCAGCTCACGGTGGATGCGTCCGGCCGCTTCGCCGTGCTGGCGGACGCGCGGCGCTTGTACCGCGTGGACCTGGCGGGGGGCGGCACGGGCGGCACCATGCCCATCCCCTTCCGCGCGGCGCTTCCCCTCCCCGCCCGCTCGGCCGGCGACCTGGCCATCACCCACGCACGGGTGTGGACGGGGGCGGACGGCGACCGGGTGCTGGAGGACGCCACGGTGGAGGTGCGCGGCGGGCGCATCGTCCGCGTGCACCGCGGCGCGCCGGAGGCGGGCCTGCCGGTGCTGGACGCGGCCGGCAAGACGCTCATCCCGGGGCTGGTGGACAACCACGCGCACTACTGGTTTCCCTTCCAAGGCGAGCGGCTGGTGGCCCGCGGCGTGACGTCCGTGCGCGATCCCGGCGCACCCATCAGCACCAGTATGAACTTCAAGGACGCCAACCGGCTGGGCGTGGTGCTGGGGCCCACCATCTACACGGCCGGGCCGCTCATCGACGGGCCGGGCGGATACCACCCCATGGTGGACGTGGCCATCGAGGACCCGGCGGCGGCCCCGGCGCTGGTGCAGGCGCTCAAGGCGCAGGGCGTGGACCTGCTCAAGCTGTACTTTCTGCTGGACCCGGACGTCGCGCGGGCCGTGCTGGCCGAGGCGGACCGGCAGGGGCTCCCCGTGACGGGGCACATCGGCGTGCGGACGAGCCTGCGCGAGGCGGTGGAGGCGGGGATCGAGGGATTCAGCCACATCCGCGTGTGGCGCGACTTTCTCCCCCTGGAGATGCAGCCGCAAGGCGAGGACGAGACGCTGGACAGCGGCCGCAACCCCATCGCGCGGATGCAGGCGGACTGGTCCGGGATCGATCCCGACGGCGCGGACGTGGGCGGGCTGCTGCGGCTGATGGCGGCGCGCGGCACGGCGCTGGACCCCACGCTCATCGTGCAGCGCGTGGGCGAGCGCGACCGGGCGCGGTTCAGCCTGGGCGACTACGCGCGGGCGTCGGATGCGTTCCGGCGGATGAGCCGCTTCGTCCGGCGGGCGCACGAGAGCGGCGTGATGCTGCTGGCGGGGACGGACGGCGGCAGCCTGAACGACGAGATGGAAGCCTACGCGGCGGCCGGCATCCCCAATGGCGAGGTGCTGCGCGCGGCCACGGTGAACGGCGCCACGTGGCTGGGCCGGGCGGACGACTTCGGCACCATCCAGCCGGGGCGCCGGGGCGACTTCGTGCTGGTGGATGGCGATCCCCTGCGCGACATCCGCGATGCGCGCAAGGTCAGCGCGGTCATCATGGAGGGGCGGATCGTCGTCCAGAACTGACGAACTGCGGATCTCATACCGAATCCGGCAAAAGAATGGTTGCTCACACGGGGGGAACAGGGGCACAGAGATAAAGAGTCCAATCCCTGTCACCCCTGTGTGAGAGACAAAGTTTTTCGATTTCGGTAGGAGACGGCAGTAGAAATCCGGGTGCACAATCAACTGCGGATTCGGTATCAGGTGTGGGCTCACGCGGTGACTCGGTGACGCGGAGAGCGCGGAGGACAGAGGAGAACAGCAACAGCATTCGCACACAGGTGGAAAGAGGTCACGGAGAACGACCCGAAGCTCCTCCGTCACCTTCTGTTCCTCCGCGTGTTCTATGAGATGAGACGGCAGTAGAGCTCCGTCTGCACAATGAATCGCAGGATTGGTTAACACCGGATTTTCGGATTGCGTGTGCACTCCAGCTTCAAAGATGGCTTACGCGGAGGACACGGCGGTCGCGGAGAACGAGGAAACTGGAACTGCTCCCCGTGACCCCTTTCCCCCTGTGTGAGCGCTTCCTAGAAGCATGCATGCAGAATCAACCAGAGAATAGGGGCAACTCCGTTCCTCGGTACGCTTATTTTTTTCAGGATCTGGTCTCACGCGGAGACGGAGGATGCGGGGGGGGCGGCCCGCCGGAATCGAGGCGCCTCTCCGAAAAGCGGCAGCGCCAGCAGGGAACGGGGGTTCCCTGCTGGCGCTGCTGGCTTCACGTGCCCGTCGTATCGACCCCCGCCGCTTCGCCCGTCCGCGGGCGGAGCCGGGACCGCGATCAGATCGCCGGGCGGAAGAAGAACGAGCGGCGGGTGCGGATGCGGCCGTCCTGCAGCAGGTAGGTGTCCGCAAAGCGCTCGTCGATGGGCGTTCCGTTCTTGTGCACTCCCACGAACCGCCCCCAGCACGCGCCGGACGAATCATTCGTGATCGCGTGATCCAGCAGGTGCTCGCCCGAGGCGATCACCCGCTCCTCACGGTAAAAGTGCAGCACCCGCTCGCGCCCCACGAGCGGCTCGTAGCCGGGGCGCTCGTACACCACGTCCTCGTGCAGCGAATCCTCCAGCGCCGTCCAGTTGCGCGAGTCGATCCGGCGGAACAGCTCCACGATGAAGTTGGGCGCCGCCGGCTCGCCCCCCGCGGGCGCCTGGCCCGAAAGGTAGGCGCGGATCTCGTCGTCCGTGGCATCCAGCGACAGCCCCAGCCCGGGATCGGCCATGTACGCGTTGAAGCGGGCACGCAGCTCCTGCGTCACCGGCCCCGACGTGCCCCCGCCCACGGGATCGCCGCCCACCGCCGTCACCGGCATGACCCCCGCGCCCGTGCCGGTGAGGAACGCCTCCCGGTCCGGCTGCGTAAAGTCCGCGGGGAGCATGGTGTCCGACACCTCCACCGTGTAGCCCGCCTCGCCCGCGGCCCGCATCACCAGCGCGCGGGTGATGCCGTTCAGGCAGTACTCGGGCGACGGGGTGATGAGGCGGACGCGGGCCGGATCCTGTTCCCATCCCGGCTCACGGGCGACGAGGAACAGGTTGTCCGCCGTCGCCTCGGCCACGAAGCCGGAGGGGGTGAGCATCAGCGTCTCGGCGCACCCCTCGTCCAGCGTCTCCACCAGCGCGCGGATGTTGTTCAGGTAGTTGCACGACTTGACCCGCGGGTCCAGCGTATCGGCCATGGGCCGCCGGACGTCGCGCGCCACCGAGATGGGGATGCCCGTGCGGTACCCCACCTCCGGGTACAGCCGCAGGGTGCCGCAGATGGCGTACACGGTGCTCCCCACGCACTTGGCGGGCGCGATCCCCAGGTCGCCCAGGCCGCGGGTCACCACCAGGCGGATGTAGCCGCGCTCGTCCGCGCCCACGCCCGTTGCCTTGACCGTCTCCAGCAGCGTGCGCGTCAGGTGCACGTCGTCCAGGGGAACGTCGATGGCCAGCTTCTCGGCGGACGCGTGCAGCCGCTCCAGGTGCTCGCGCCAGGTGAACAAGCGTCCGTGCGCCACCAGCACCCCCTCGAACACGGCGTCGCCGTACAGGACGCCGTGGTCCATCACGGGAAGCCCGATCTCGTCCAGGGCGAACGTCCCCTCGCGCCGCGGCACCAGCTCGTCCGTGGCGTACGCGCGGGCGCGGGCGTCGTCCGCCAGCACGCGCGGCGTCACCCCCTGCACGTACGGCATGCTCACGAACACGCGCGCCGCGGCGGCCAGACGCTGCAGCTCGGCCAGCCCCTGCGCACGCGGATTCGCCGGCGCCCCCGGGGCGGGCTGGGCCGCGGCGGGCGGAGCGGACGCAACGTCGGAGGTGCGCACGTCGGGAGCAGCGGTCGGAGCCGAGGGAGTCTGCATGGTCTTGCGGTACGGAGGAGAGAGCGCTGTGCGGCGGACAAGCCCTGAGATGGCTCAGGCTTAGCCCTGTCTTTTGACAACCATTTTCGCACAGGCTCACCCCCACGTCAACCCGCTCCCGACGCGTCATGCCGGGTGCGGGTGTCGAAACGGAGTGCACCGTGGCCGGCCTCTCCGTACACGTCCACGGCGAGTGAAAACGGTCCGCGAAGCTGGGAGATTCGGTCCCATCGCGCCACGGGCAGGGCGTCGGAACAACCCGGTGAAGACATCGGCGGATGGCGTGCACCGTCCACGCGGCGAACCTCCGCCTGGGGCCGCACGACTGTCCGGCTCAACGTTGTTCATCAGAGCCGTATACATACGAAGGCTCCGCAGATCGTGTAAAGGCTTCGATTATACCAGACGATTGCTCAATCTCAGCTCGACTTTGTCCATTCGGATCTCCGGCGCAGGCACGGTCATAACGGATCGCGATCAGGTGGATGGTGTGCCAGGACAGGCATCCGCCTCCGCCGCCACGATCCTGCCCCTCCCGAAAAACGCGGATGGCCGTCCCCTCGCCGGCAGCAGCCGGTCTACCAGGGGCCTGATGCACCCTGCCGCTCGCCGTCCCATCCGCCTCCGGTCGTCACGATGGCAACCATCCAGTACGGCGGGCTTTTTCAGAAGCCGCAGGTGCGGAAGCGATGTACCGCGACGGCCGGACGCGAATCGGCCTGGTCGTGCGGGAGGCCAGGGATCCTTGGCAGAGCGGCTGCTGCCGGCGAGGGGGCGGCATCCGCATTTTTTGCAGGAGAGGATGCTGGCCGCACGGCGCGAAAGTCCGCGGAGGCGCAGACCCACCTGATCGCGATCGGTAAAGGTAGCCCTGGCTGGAAGCTCGTGCCCAGGATGGTTCGGACGGAACGCCCGCCGGCGCCGGCGGCCAGCCTGACCAGACATGGCCAAAGTCGGGCGGAGAAGCTGATCACCACGCTTCCACCTGCAAGGAAGTGCAGGTTCGCGGTAGTTCCCGGATGAGTTTCAACGGCGACTAACAAGGTGGGGACGCGGCCTCGCTCAAGCCGCAATGCGTGCCGAGTTGAAATCGGTGCGGAGTTGGTTTGCTGCCAACTTGTCGTCTTGCAGCCTCCTGCGGAGACGGAACATGTATTTAGCCGGACAGTAGTGCCTGCCGCCGCGGGGAATGCTTGCGCCCTCCCCGCCCCGGCGGATAGCCTTCCCCCGGCGGCGCGCGCCCAGCCCGTCCTCATCGCCGCGCCCATAGTCCACCCTCTTCCGCTTTTCAACGGAACCGCCACGCCCCTGGCGCGGCAGCGGCCCGGTACGAGATCCGTACCGGGCCGCTTTGCCTGCACCGTCACCGCACCTGCATCAGGCGCTGGCGGCCGTGTCACAAGAACCGGTGACGTTGCTGTTGGAGACGTTGTGCTTCGTGTGGATGGTGCCGCGGATGCGCATGCCCAGGCCAGCCACCCACGTCAGCGTCCTGTGGACCTTGGCGGTACCCGTCTGGCTCTGCGAGGCGGTGCCCGGACCAATGGGGCTGAAGGGACCGGTCCACATGCCCTCGGACAGTTCGCCCGTGTAGGTGTGCGACAACGTGCCGTTCTGCCAAGTATTGGACCACGTCGTCCACCACAGGAACTTCTTGCGGCGCTCCCACTCCGTGCTCACGCCTGCTTCGCCATAGAAGAAGAAGTTGCTGATGTATGACTTGCCGTGCATCCGCTTGTCCCCGGCGTACACATAGCAGTTGCCCCCCACGCCCGGCACGTGGTGGAACACCGCGCCGCCGGACGGGGCCTTTGCCGTCAGAACCTCGCTCTCGCGGGCAAGCGTGGTTTCGACCGGGCGCACGGTAATGCGCGCGTCATCCAGCGGGGGCTGGGAGCTGAGCGTCGGCACTTTTTGGTTCAGCAGGGCCAAGTCCGCAGGAGCCACGTCGTACACGTAGTCACGGGTCACCTTATAGACGCGCCCGGCCACTTGGATCTCGCCGCGGTTGTTCAGGACGGAGAGGAACGCGTCGCCCACGGGAAAGTCGTCGCGCGTAATGCCGTCGTTCTCCAGCGCACGCGCCTCGTTGCCCGTGGGGTCCTCGCTCCCCGCACCCGACATGGCCTCCCACTGCGAGTCTTCCATCGGATCCAGATAAGCGCGCAGCGACTCGAAGTCGTTGCGCGACTCGTACGCGATCAGCTCTTCCGGCGTGGCGTTCTGCAGGGGCGCGAGGTACGTCTTGAGCGCATCCACGCTCTGGAAGGTTAGACGCGGCGTAAACCGGATGGGTGTGGGTGCGCCTATGCATTCGCCATCCAGGCCAATCTTGCACGTCGTAGCGATAGTGCGCACCGCGTCCATCTCAGGGGCGATCAACGAGTCGCATCCGGCAAGGATAGGCGCAATCAATGCGAGGGCGGGATACAGCACGAACTTCCTGCTTCGGGACTGCAGCATCGTACAAACTCCGGAATGGGGGAGGGGAAGGCATGCGAATCCGCTGGGAGGCATTCTGGCGAGGAAATACGATAAACATGCTCGCCAGTCGTCGCCTTGCCTGCTACAAGGGTAAGACATTTGTTCCTAACACACAAGTGGCGACTTCCAATTTAGTAACGTGAAAAGATGTCTCGTGACGATCTTGAACACCACCATCCTCACGTGCTTGGTGCTAAAATTCTAGATATTGCTTTGCTTTAATAATGACTCCGGGCTCCGTACGGTCGCCTTCCATCCGATAAATACTAAGACGTTAAATGATCTTTAGACAGACGACTAGGCGCCTTTGGGTTCGGCAGGAGCTATCCGCATCCCGTCGGCAGCCGCGCCATCCAGCCCCGATCCGTCGGGCCCGCGCCGCTCCCCCTGCGCTCGCGTTTTGCGCCGTATTCCTCACGTCAACAACCCGGCGAACGTACCCTCCCGGGAGCGATGCATGCGGAAGATCATCCCATGCGGCGAGCGCCGTTGTCGTCGCGGTGGCACTAGGCTTCGGCGGAACGCTCGCGATGGCGGTATCGGCCGCCGCACCCGCGAGCACCGTCGGGGCCTGCAGTTCCATGACGTGCGGCACGGCGTGCTTCAACAAGAGCTATCCGCACTGGCCATGCTGGAACGGCAACTGCCGGTGCAGCTTCGGCCCGCCGGTCTGATGGCGCCGCGGGCATGACGCGAAGGGGCCCGGCGAGCGCGTCCACCGTGCCCCTTGCCGTACTCGTCGCGAATCTTATCCGCCATCCCACTAGAATACTTGCGCCTTCCCTGCCCCGGTGGATAGCCTTCCCCCGGCGGCGCGCGCCCGGCCCGCCCGCATCGCCGCGCCCGATCCCGCGTTCATCCCGGCACCCGCACGGAGGCGCCATGCGCGTCGATGGCACCCCGTACCGCACCGTCTGGATGCAGGGCGGCACGGTGCACCTGATCGACCAGAACCGGCTGCCGTTCGACTTTCGCGTCGTGCAGTGCGCCGGCCACCGCGCCACGGCCGAGGCCATCCGCGACATGACCGTGCGCGGCGCCCCGGCCATCGGCGCGGCGGCGGCGTTCGCCCTGGCGCAGGCCTTCGGCGAGGCGCCTTCCGCCGATCCCTGGCCGTACGCGCGCGCCGCGCGCACCTTCATCGAGGCCACGCGGCCCACGGCGCGCGACCTGTTCTACGGCACGGGGCGGGTGTGGAACGCGGCGCAGGACCACGCCCATCCCGACGCCGTCGTGCAGGCGGCGGCGGACGCGGCGTACGCGCTGGCGGAGGAGAGCGTGGAGCACTGCCGGCGCATCGGCGAGCATGGCGCGGCACGGATCGAAGACGGCGCGCGCGTACTCACCCACTGCAACGCCGGCTGGCTGGCCACGGTGGACTACGGGACGGCGCTCGCGCCCATCTACGCGGCCGTCTCCGCCGGCAAGCAGCTGCAGGTGTGGGTGGACGAGACGCGCCCCCGGGCACAGGGCGCACGGCTGACGGCGTGGGAGCTGGGGGCGGAGGGGGTCGCGCACGCCGTGATCGCGGACAACGCGGCGGCGTTCCTCATGAGCCGCGGCGAGGTGGACCTGGTGATCGTTGGCGCGGACCGCATCGCGGCCAACGGCGACGTGGTCAACAAGGTGGGCACGCTGGCCAAGGCCGTGTGCGCGCGCGAGTTCGGCGTCCCCTTCTACGTCGCCGCGCCCCCGTCCACCTTCGACGTGTCCGTCCCCGATGGAAGTGCCGTGACCATCGAGGAGCGCCACCCGGACGAGGTGCACTTTCAGACGGGCCCGGACGAGGGGGGGATGATGCGGCGCATCCGCGTGACCTCGCCCGGCTCCTCCGCCCGCAATCCCGCCTTCGACGTCACCCCCGCGCGCCTGGTGACGGCGTACGTGACGGAATCCGGCGTGTACCAGGCCGGCGCCCTGCCCCCCGGCGTGTATCCCGCCGCGGACCGCTGATCCCCATCCATCCACCCGAAAACGCGCCCGATGACAACCGCCACGCCCGCCGCCCGCACGATCCCGCCCGACGCCCCCGTCGCCGCCGAAGACGCGGTGGATGCCTGCGTGCGCTTTTCGCGGCAGGTGGGCGCGGACACGTCGCTCGTGCTGCGCGGCGGGGGCAACACGTCCGTCAAGGTGGATGAGGAGGACGTGGCAGGCCGGCCCGTCCGGGTGCTGCGGGTCAAGGGGAGCGGATCGGACCTGGCCTCCATCCGCCGCGCCGACTTCAGCGGCGTGCGGCTGGACGACGTGCTGCCGCTCTTCGACCGTTCGGACATGTCCGACGAGGAGATGGTGGCGTACCTGGGCCGCTGCCTGACGGACCCGGCCTCGCCGAGGCCGTCCATCGAGACGCTGCTGCACGCCTTCATCCCCGCGGGGAGCGTGTTCCACTCGCACGCGGACGCGGTGCTGTCGCTCATCAACACGCCGGATCCCGTGGCCGCCTGCCAGGCCGCCTTTGGCGACGACGTGCTGACGGTGCCGTACCGGCGGCCGGGCTTCCTGCTGTCCAGGGAAGTGGGCGCGGCCGTGCGGGCGCGGCCGGACGCGCTGGGGCTCGTCCTGCTGAACCACGGCGCCGTCACCTGGGGCGCAACGCCGGAAGAGGCGTACGGAAAGCACCTGGACCTGGTGGCGCTGGCGAAGGCGCACGTGCAGTCGCGTACGGCGGAGCCCGTGTTCGTGGCGGAGCCGCGGTTCCGGCTGGAGGAGGGCGTGCGGCGCTCGGTGGCCGCGGCGCTCGCACCGGTCATCCGCGGCGCGCTGGGCGGGGAGAAGCACGTGGTCGTACGCTACACGGCCACGCCGGAAGTGCTGGAGTTCGTGGGATCGGAACGGGCCCGGCCGGCGTCGGCGGCGGGCGCGGCCACACCGGACCACATCCTCACGACCAAACGGCTTCCCCTGTGGGTGGACGTGGCCGATGCGTCGGACGCGGACGGCATCGCCCACATGTTCATCCGGGGGCTGGAGCGGTGGCGCGCGGAGTACGAGACGTACGTGCTGCGCTGGCGCACGGACGAGCCCCTGCTGGAGACGGCGCCCCGCGTCGTGCTCGTCCCTGGGATCGGGATGTGGACGGTGGGCCGCACACCCCGGGCGGCGATGCTGGCGCGGGACATCTACCTGCACACCATCGGCATCATGGCGGGCGCGGAGGCCATGGGCGGCTACCGCTCGCTGGCGGAGGAGGACGGCTTCCGCGCGGAGTACTGGCCCCTGGAGCTGTACAAGCTCACCCTGGCGCCGCCGGAGCGCGACCTGGCCGGCCGCGTGGCCCTGGTGACGGGCGCGGCCAGCGGGCTGGGCCGCGCCATCGCCCTGCGCCTGGCCGAGGCGGGGGCGCAGGTGGTGGCCACGGACGTGGACGTGGCGGGGATCGAGTTCGTGGCGACGACGGTAGTGGAGCGCGAGGGGCTGGGCTCGGCGCTGGGGTGGATTTTGGACGTGACGCGGCCGGAGCAGGTGGACGAGGCGATGGAGCGCGCCATCCTGGAGTACGGCGGGGTGGACGTCGTGGTCTCCAACGCGGGGATGGCGCACTGCGCGCCCATCGAGCAGCTGGAGCTGGCGGACTGGGAGCGGAGCATGGCCGTGAACGCCACGGGCCACTTCCTGGTGACCCGCGCCGTGCTGCGCCACTTCCGGCGGCAGGGCACGGGCGGGGCGCTGGTGTTCGTGGCCACCAAGAACGTGACGGCGCCGGGCAAGGACTTCGCGGCGTACAGCGCCAGCAAGGCGGCCGAGGCGCAGCTGGCGCGCGTGGCGGCCATCGAGGCGGGGCCGCTGGGCGTGCGGGTGAACATGGTGAACCCCGACGCCATCTTTGGCGGCAGCAACCTGTGGGAGGGCATCCGCGAGCAGCGCGCGGCCGCGTACGGCGTGGACCCCGCGAACCTGGAGGACGTGTACCGCGGCCGCACGCTGCTGGGGGTGGAGGTGCGCGCCGAGGACGTGGCGGAGGCCGTGCTCTTCCTGGCGTCCGACCGCTCCTCGCGCACCACGGGGGCGATGCTCCCGGTGGACGGCGGCGTGCGGGAGGCGTTTCCGAGGTAGGGAAGTGCGAAAGTGCGAAAGTAGCGGGGCTACCGTCCTGAGCGGGTAAACCCGCCGCTGGGAATGCCAGAAGCCCTGTCTCGTCGCCGCTGACGCGTCGCCGAACAGGGCTTCAACCGCTTACAAACCTAACGCTTACATTGATTTCCTGAGGGAGGCGCCGCCGGTTCTCGCCCGCGCACGAACCCATGGCGCCGACCGAAGGATCTCCTCGCCCGTGATCGACGGCGGCCCCGGAGCACGTCCCGGCCCGGGAACGATCATCCCGGGATGGATGCACGTGCCGCCATCCATCTGCAACCGTCATCCGCCGCACACGCACCCGCCGCAGTCCCCGTAATCGCAACCGCGGTCATCCATCCGCCATCGCATTCCGCCGCCTCCCTGCCCGATGGCGTCGATCCGGCCGGAGCGATTGAAATCGCCGCTGGAAAGGCGCAAAGTCCCTGCGCGGACTGCACATCTACAGTTCCGCGCAGACCCGGCTTCAGTCGCCACGCGGCTTGCGGGCGCGGGGGCTGGTGACCTCGTCCAGGCGGCGCTCCTGCCCGGAGTCGGTGATGAGCTTGTCCAGGCGGCGCAGGCGGGTGACCTCCTGCTTGGCGCTCACCACCCAGTGGGTGGAGGTCCTGCGGTAGCCCGGCGGCTGGGCGTGGAAGAAGTTCCAGGCCTTTTCGTTTGCCCGGAACCGCTCCTCCAGCGCCGGGTCGAACCCCACGGCTTCCTTTTCGTACGCGTAGATGCGGGAGTTGCTCTCCTCGCGCGCGTGAAAGGCCTTGAGCCCGGCGGGCTGCATCCGCCCCAGCTCCGTCAGCTCGCCCACGCGCCCGATGTTCACGGCGCTCCAGGTGCTCTTCAGCTTGCGGGGCGTAAAGCGGATGGAGTACGCCTCCTCGTCCACGCGGCGCCGCACGCCGTCGATCCAGCCGTAGCACAGCGCCTCGTCCACGGACTCGGGCCAGGTGATGCTCGGCTTGCCCGTACCCTTCTTGTAGAACCCGACCAGCAGCTCCGTTTCGCGCTCGTGGTTCGCATCCAGCCACGCGCGGAAGTCTTCGGGCGTCGGAAAGAAGGTCAGTTCCATGGGAGATTCGTGGCGGTTCTTCGAGGGGCTGAGCGGCTGAAGCCGCCGCAACAACTGCGGAAAGCCTCACAAACTGCGTGAGGCTTCACCTGCTGCACTGCGCCGCCCCGGTGCACGGCGCTCGCTTTCGGCGGGGCAGTCCGCGCAGGCGGACTTCGCGATTTTCCAGCGGCGAATTCATTCGCTCCGGACGGATTCGCGCGTCGGGCCTGGAATCACCCACTCGCTGCCGGGCCGCGGCTGATGTACGACACCGCTTTGGATCCGCTCGCTCTCCGGACTGCGGAATCCGCTCATCGCCCATCCGCGATCGCGATCCGTCACAGGCAAAGGTCCGTGCGGTGCGGCGGCCGTCGATCACGGGCGAGGAGATCCTTCGGTCGGCGCCAGGGATCGTGCACGGGCGAGTATCGGCGGCGCCTCCCTCAGGAAAACAAACGTCGCCACTCACGCACTCACGCACTCACGCACTCACGCACTCACGCACTCACGCACTCACGCACTCACGCACTCACGCACT
>DASQZE010000601.1:0-4953 GCA_035638875.1 Longimicrobium sp. | reverse complement strand
GGCCTGCCCCAAGCAAGGAGCAGTGCCTGGAGGTGGTCCGAACTGCGTGTCCCGCCTGTGGTAGGAAGATGTGGTATGGGAACTCCAATTTCCGTACGCTCGTCACGCTCGACGGCCTTGTTCGCTTCAAGCTGAAGATCCGCCAGTGCCGGGATGCCGAGTGTCCGCGGCACAGCCGCCCCTACCGCCCCGAGGCAGAGGGGGCGCTGGCGCTGCCGCACCACGAGTTCGGGCTGGACGTGATCGCGTTGATTGGTGCGCTACGCTACGCGGAGCACAAGAGCGTGCCCGAGATCCATCGCGTCCTGCGCGAGCGCGGCGTCGACATCGCCCAGCGGTCGGTCACCTCGCTGCTGGAGCGCTATGACGAGCTTCTGGCGCTGTCGCTTTCGGACGCGGAGCGCCTTCGGGAGATCACCGCGCGTGAGGGGCGCGTGATCCTGGCACTGGACGGGCTGCAGCCCGACGTGGGACACGAGGTGCTGTGGGTGCTGCGCGACTGCCTCTCGGGCGAGGTGCTGCTGGCGAAGAGCCTGCTGTCTTCCGCCACGGACGACCTTGCCGTGCTGGTCAGGACGGTGGTTTTCGTGCTCCCGGTGCCGATCGTGGGCGTGGTTTCGGACGGGCAGCGGTCCATCCGCCGGGCGGTCGAGAAGGCGCTTCCGGGCGTGCCGCACCAGCTCTGCCACTTCCACTACCTGCGGGAGGCGGCGCTGCCCGTCTACGAGGCGGACCGGCACGCGAAGAAAGTGTTGAAGAAGCACGTGCGCGGGATCCGTGTGATCGAGCGGAAGGTGGAGGCGCGTAGCGACGCGGAGGCCGAGGTGGTGCGGGGCTACTGCGCGGCGGTGCGCAGCGCGCTGACCGATGACGGCCCGCCACCGCTCAGTGCCTCGGGGCTGCAACTGCACGAGCGGCTCTCCCAGATCCACGACAGCCTGGAGGGGATCGGTAAAAAGGGGCTCTACCGAAGCCGCTCGCGAGGCTCAAGGTCCTGGCCGCCAAGGGGCTCGACAGTACGCGCGACCTCTGGCCGGACGTGCGCGTGGCCTTTCCCTGGATCCACACCGCCGCCCGGATCCTGAACAACAAAGAGAAGCTCGATGGCCCGGAAGTCGAGCGCCGCCTCCAGGCCCTGCTCGACGTCATGGCGCGCGACCGGGAAACGGCCCGCGCGCTGGCTCCCGCGGTCGACCGCTTCCTGAAGGTGAGCCGGAGCTACTGGCCGGGGCTCTTTCACTGCTACAGCGTGAAGGGGCTGCCACGGACCAACAACGACCTGGAGCAGTTCTTCGGGTCGAGCCGCCACCACGAACGTCGAACGACGGGGCGCAAAGGCGCCCCCCTGGGTCTGGTCCTGCGTGGCTCAGTGCGCCTGTTGGCGGGTGCGGCAACGCGACTGCGCCGCCGCAGTGGCCCGGAGTTGCAGCCACGCGATCCTGCACGCTGGAAGCAGCTGCGCCAGGAACTCAATGGTCGTTGCATCATCCGACGCCGGGGGCTGCGCTTCCGTCGCGATCCCAAGGCGTACCTCGGCAATCTTGAGGAACAGGCAAGCAAGCTAGTTTTGCCATCCTAGGTTTTTTCGAAGAGGCATAATCGTGGCTACGGAGGCGGATGCCTGGATTGGCACATATCCACCTGATCGCGATCCGTAAGACTCCGCCCGCGTCGGAAGTCCGGATGGCCGGATCGAGCCCGTCTTCGCCCACCGCCTGCGGCACGGATCGGCATCCATCCATTGACTCCGCGGGATGGTTTTCGGTAGGCTTGCGATGCGTGCGGCGGGGCGTCAGTCCAGGGCGCCGCGAAACGTTGTAGAGAAAGTGCCGGACCGGTCGGATGGACCCCATGAACGACAGAATGACTCCCGAACTCGCTTCTCCCCTCGTGGCGCGCGCGCCGCGGTTCTCCTGGCTGCCGGACGCGCTGACCATGGCGCGGCTGGCCGCCATCCCCGTGCTGTGGGTGCTGGCCCTGCTGCAGATGCGCGAAGAGCTGGCCGTCGGCGCCATGGTGGCGGCGTTCACGGACGTGCTGGACGGCATGCTGGCGCGCCGACTGGGCGTAACCAGCAAGCGCGGCGGGGCCATGGACTCCACCGCGGACCACCTGCTCAGCACGTCGCTGGTGGTGTGGCTCTTTCTGTTCTGCCCCCAGTTCTTCTCCGCGGAGGGCGTGCGGCTGCTGGTGTGGGCCGCGTTCGGGCTGAGCGTGCTGGCGGCGAGCTGGCTGCGGTTCCGGCAGATCGGCAACCTGCACCTGTACAGCGCCAAGGCAGCGGGCGTGGCCGGCTACGCGTTCGGGCTGATGCTGCTGTACACGGGCGACTACAATCCGACGGTGTGGTATGTGGTCCTGGGCGTCACGTATTTCGCGGGGCTGGAGTCGCTGGCCGTGATCTTTACCCGCCGCGGCGTGCGCGACCACAGCGGCACCATCCTGCTCCCGCGCCGCGACTGAAAACGGCCCGGTCCGGGAATCGAAGGAAGAATCGCGCGGAGGACGCGGAGGGAAACAGAGAGGGCGCGGAGGAAAGAAATCTTCTTCCGCGCCCTCTCTTTCGTGCTCCGCGACCTCCCCGTGATTGTTTTTCGGGTCGATTCAGAGCGCGGACCGGGGCCGGTACTCAGCGCCGTCCGGGTTGTAGAACGACCATCCATCCGGCATGACGACAAGGCAGCCGCTGAGCCCCTTCGATGCCAGGATGCGCGCCACGTCCTCCGCGTCGGCGGGGTTGGGGAAGGGGAGGGTCACGCGTCGTGCCGCGACGTCCGCATAGTGCTTTTCGATCAGCGCCTCGGCCTGCTCCGCCGCATAGGGAGAGCCGTCGGGGCGCGCGGTGATGCGGTGGACGCGGAGGTCGTGGTCGGCGGCGTGGGTGCGGAGGGTCCACTGGCCATCGGCCGCGAGCCAGAACTGCACCGTGTCCGGCACCCCGCGCGCGGGCCGCTCCACGTCGCCCGCGTAGCTGCTCTCGATGCTGAGAACGGCCAGAACCAGCGTGGCGGGTGCGCTCATCGGATCGGCATCGGTAGGCGTTGCGGCGGGATCGCACGGCTCGGAGGGCGGAACGGATGCGTCCCATCCCATCATCCGTTCCCTCGGCGCCAATCTACCCATGCGGGCGGATGGAATCCACGATTTTCGCGTCACCGCTACGAACCGGCCGTGGCGCACTCCCTGCGTGAGATCGGCGGGCGCCGGGGCACGGCGCATCGCACCCCGCGCGCGTTCCTGGCATCGCCATGTTCGCGCGGAACGCCAGGAGCGGAGGCGGAATCGTGAGTCGCACACCCATCATCCACAGGTTCATCCGGGGCCTGGCGGCCTTCACGCTCGTCCTGGCCGCGGCGTGCGAAAGCCCCAGCGGCTCGTTCGTGGGCCGGGGCGGCGGCCCCACCGTGCAGCGCGTGCGGGTGACGCCGGAGGGGCGCACGGTCGCGGCGGGTTCGGCGCTGCAGTTCCAGGCCACCGGCGTGAGGAGCGACGGCGACACGGCCGTCGTGCCGGTGACGTGGAGCGCCACGGGCGGCGCCATCACCGCGGCCGGCCTGTTCACCGCGGGGCAGACGGCGGGCGTGTTCCGCGTGATCGGCCGGGTGGCGGGCGGCGTGGCCGACACCGTGGGCGTGACGGTGACGGTGCCTTCCACGAATCCCACGCTCGTCGCGGTGGTCGTCACCCCGGGCACCGCGACGGTGGCGGCGGGGAGCACGACCCAGTTCTCCGCCGCGGGGCGGCTTTCCAACGGCGGCACACAGGCCGTCGGCGTCACCTGGACGTCCACGGGCGGCACGGTGAGCGGCACGGGCAGCTACACGGCGGGCGCGCTCCCCGGCACCTTCGGCGTCGTCGCGACGGGACCCGGCGGGCTGGCGGACACCGCGACCGTCACCATCACCGGTGCCGGCACGCCCTGAGTCCCGCAGCAAAAACAGCATCAGGCGGAGGGCGCGGAGACGAAAAAGAGAGGACGCGGAGGAAAAAATCCTCTGCGTCCTCCTGGTTTTCTCCGCGTCCTCTCTGTTTTCCTCCGCGTCCTCCACGTGAACGGTTTGTCCCTCGCCCCCGCGTGACGCCGGCCGCCTACACCGAAGCGCGGACGCGGCGCAGGTTGGGGACACCGGCCGCGCCGGGCGCATCGCGCGGGTCCACGGCCACCGTCTCGCCCGGCGCGGCGAAGCGGTAGCTGCGGCCCGTGATGGCGCCCCGCATGGTCAGCGCCGTGCGCCCCGTGTACTCGAACGGGACGGCGGCGGGGCGGGGCGCGGGAATGGTGACCTCCCCAGCGTCGTATGCGGCGTGCGGCACGGGGGCCGGCCAGGCGGCCGCCCGCTTTCCTCCACAGCAGCTCATGGTGTCTCCTCCGGGTCTTCGTGGTAGAGCGCCGCGGACGGCGGCGCCGTGGCGCGCTGCAGCAGGATGGCGCCGCCGGAAAGGGCGGGCCACAGCAGGAGCCCCTCCACCCAGTCCCGCGCCAGGGCGGTGGCCGCGGGGGCCGCCATCCACAGGCTCAGGCAGTAGAAGCATCCCACCAGCCCGCCCCAGAACCCCGTCCCCGCGCGGCGGCGCAGGCGCGCCGCCGCGTTCCAGGGCCCGTCCTCCAGCGCCAGCAGGTGCGTGACGCGCCAGACGGCCAGGATCCCCAGCGCCAGCGCGTACGCCTCGCTCACGCCTGGATGCCCAGCAGGTACTGCGCGGGCCCGTACGGCACGTTTGCGTGGTGCCCGTCCGTGACCCGCGTGCTGGCGCTCACCTGCACGGCAAAGGTGCAGAACGGCACCCCCGCCGGCAGCCAGCTCCCGCCTGTGGGCGTCACCTCCGTCACCACGTATCCGTCCGCGTCCGCCGACGGCTGGTCGCCCGTGCCGTGGAACGGGGTGCACGCCAGCGCGCTCCCGTGCACGTACGCGCCCGAGATCGCGCCGCCCGTGCCCGCCACCGCCAGCC
>DASQZE010000600.1:0-2007 GCA_035638875.1 Longimicrobium sp. | reverse complement strand
AATGGTGCGTCCCATGGTGGAGGCCATCGACGTACGGGACCTGGCGCGCCACAACGCCGGCTACCTGCCGTACGGCGCCGACCCGTACGAGCACCTGGTGCAGCAGGAGAAGGCGCGCTTTCTCCACGCCATCCAGGCCATCACCGCCGCCGGCGGCCCCCGCACCGTGTGCGACCTGGGCACCTTCATCCCCTACCTGCCGGTGGCCCTGGCAAAGCTGGGCTACACCGTCCGGATCGTGGAGAAGTTCGACGTCTACGGCGCCTCGGTGGTGAACGCCCTGCAGCGCATTGCCGCCGGCACCGGGATCGAAGTGTACGACCTGGACATCCTCGCCGACCCGTTCGACACCCTGCCGCAGAGCGACGTGGTGCTGCTGATGGCCGTGGTGGAGCACCTGAACGGCTCTCCGCGCGAGCTGATGCAGAAGGTGCTGGGGCTGCTGAGCCCCCGCGGCACCCTGCTGTTCGAGGTACCCAACATCGCCGAGTTCACCAAGCGAGTGCGGCTGCTGGCCGGCGATTCGCCCCTGGGGCCGTACGGCAGCTACCTGCAGTCCGCCTACCCCTACATGGGCCACAACCGCGAGATGACGGTGGGCGAGGTGCGCCAGCTGCTGGAGAGCACCGGCTTTGCCGTGGACACGCTGCGCTGCTACGACTACTCCGGCAACGGCCCCCGCTCGCTGGGCGGCATGGTGGCGTACGCGGCCAAGGCCCTGGCGCCCGTGCGCGACAAGGGAGAGGTCATCTACGCCACGGCGCGCCGCGGGGCATGAAGTCCATCGTCCAGGTCTTCTCGTTCGACATCGCCTCCAAGGTCCTGCTGGGGGTCCTGGGCATCCTGCTCATCCGCTTCATGCCCGAGGCGGAGTACGCGCGCTACACCTTTGCCGCGGCCCTGGTGGCGTTTGCCTCGCAGACCATCACCGGCACCTTCAACCGCATCTACATCGTAGGCTACGAGCGGCTGAAGCTGCGCGGCGCCGCCCCCGCCTTCCTGGTGCTGCAGCTCCTCGCCATCACCCTCGTGGTGCTGCTGGCGCTGCCGTTCCGTGGCCGGCTGGCGGGCGCGTACGGGCTGGCCGTGGCGGTGGTGTTCGCCATCTGCCTTTCGGAGTACAGCAAGACGGTGTCGCAGCAGGCGCTGCAGTTCCGCCGCTTTTCGCTCATCGAGGTGGCGCGGTCGGCGCTGTTCCTGGGCGCCGTGCTGGCGCTGGTGGCGCGCGACGGCCAGGGGATCGGGGCGGAGCAGGTGCTGCTCCTGCAGGCGGCGTCCATGGCGCTGGTCTTTCTGGCCGCGTCGGGGCGCCGCTCGCTGTTCGCGGGGGGGATGCCGGTGCGCGAGTTCCTGCGCGTGGCCTCCGGCATCGTGCGCCAGGGGTACCGCTACCTGTTCGGCTACTTTGCGCTCATGGCGCTGCTGTCGCAGATGGACGTCTTCATGCTGCAGGGGATCTCGACGGAGCGCGAGGTGGCGGTGTACGGCGCCGGCTTCCGCTTCTATCTCCTGCTTTCCCTGGCCCTGGCGGCGGTGCACGCGGTGCTGCTGCCGGTGCTGCAACGGGTGGAGACCCCGCAGGAGCAGGACGACATCCTGGCGCGGCACTTCGGCATGGTGCGGCTCTTTGCCCCCGCGGTGGCGCTGGGAGCGGTCGCGGCGGGGTGGGTGATCCCGTGGGTGGACGGCGGCAAGTACCCGGCGGCGGTGGTCGTCTTTCGCATCCTGGCGGTGTCGGCGGTGATCTCGTTCGCGTTCAGCCCGTACGTGCACATCCTGATGCGCTTCGAGGACTTCCGGTGGCTGCTGGGGCTGGTGTCCGCGGCGCTGCTGGCCCACGCGGGGCTCAGCATGGCGCTGCTGCCCCGCTACGGCGCGGTGGGCGCGGCCACGGTCACCCTGCTGGTGTTCGGCACGCTGAACGCCAGCATCTTCGTGCGGGTGCGGCGCCGTTCCGGCCGCTGGTGGCGCGAGGCGGCGGGGCGTGCCACGGGCGGAGCGGCGATG
>DASQZE010000599.1:0-7643 GCA_035638875.1 Longimicrobium sp. | reverse complement strand
CCTGCTGGCCGCGCCGCGCGTCGGGATGGTTGTAGAAGTCGTAGCCGATCTTGGTGGTGATGGTCACCCGGTCGCGCCGGTCGCCGAACGCCTGGCGCAGGATCTCGTCCGCGCGGCCGTTGCCGTACGTGTCGCCGGAGTCGAAGAGCGTGATGCCCAGGTCGTGGGCGCGGTGCAGCAGCGCGACGGCCTGGTCGTCGGTGAACTCGCCCCACCAGCCGGCGGCGAGCGTCCACAGGCCAAAGCCGACTTCCGAGGCGCGGATGTCGGTGCCGGGATAGGTGCGGTACTTCATCGAGCCACTCCTGGGGTCGGGCGCGAGATCAAAGTCAGGTCGAACGAACGGATGCTACGATGCCGGATGTGACCGGCGGACGCCGCAGATTGCACGTTGCGGCGCGCCACGGCAAGTCGGATGATGGCGGACGGCGTGTGGGATATCTCCCGCGTCCCCCACCCCCCGGCCCCCTCTCCCGGCAAACTGCGCCGGGAGAGGGGGAGAACTTCGGTCGCGACGGCGGAGTTCCGCCGGGGTGCGGGCTTTTACGGCGCCCGCTTCGCGCGAGCCCCTCACCCCCCGGCCCCCTCTCCCGCAAACTGCGCGGGAGAGGGGGAGAACTTCGGTCGCGAAGACAGGGTGCCCCCACGCGCGGGGCCCGCCCGTGCCCAACCCCTCCCCCGAAGTTGGGGGAGGGGTCGGCCGCCGTCGCGAGGAACGAGCGAAGAGGCGGGCGGGGGAGAGGGCTCCCTTCGCAGACGGGCCGTCCATTCCCGAATTACCGCCTCGCGGCATCACCTCCGCGCCGAATCCCCCGCCACTCCCGTCACCGCCGCCACGGCTGCCTCATACATCTCGCGCGTGAAGGTGAACGGCCCCAGCCGCTCGTACACCGCTTTGCCCAGCGGCCCGTCGAAGTCGCTCCAGACCACCGTGCCAGCCTTCCGCGTGATCCGAACGAACAGCGGCCGGCACTCGGTCACCCCGCAGGTGCAGCCGAACACCGCCTCGCGCCCGTCGTCGTCGTCCGGGGGGTGCGCCCACTCCCAGGCCTGCATTCCCGCGTAGCTGCCCGCCACCTCCGGCGTGCCCGCCGCGTCCGCATGCGGCGCCTCCGTGCGGCGGACGATCTCGCGAAGGTCGCGGCCGTCGATCAGCACGTGCACGCCGGAATCCGGCGTGGCGCGCAACTCCAGCACGCTCAGCCGGAACCCGCCGCCGCGGCGCTTCAGCACCGCGACCTCACGGGCAGAACCCTCCCGCGAACCTCACGCCCCCGCGCGCGGACTCCGCCCGTGCCCAACCCCTCCCCCGAAGTTGGGGGAGGGGTCGGCCGCCGTCGCGAGGAACGAGCGAAAAGGCGGGCGGGGGAGAGGGCTCCCGTCAAAGAGGGGCCGGTCAGCAGCGGGTGAAGTCCATCGCCCGGAATCACCGCCGCGCCGAATCTGCCGTAACCGCCGCCACGGCCGCCTCGTACTCCCCGCGGTCGAAGGTGAACGGGCCCAGCCCCTCGTGCGTCCACCCGCGGCGCGGCTGCCGAAAGTCGCTCCACACGACCGCGTCCGCTTTGCGCGTGATGCGCACCAGCAGCGGCCAGCATTCCGACACGCCGCACGTGCAGCCCAGAACCATCACGTCCTTGCCGTGGGCGGCCGGGTGCGGCCACTCGTCGGGTGGGAGCCCGCCGTAGCTCCCCGCCAGCTCCGGCTGCCCGTCCGCCGCCGCCTGCGGCAGCTCCACGGCGCGGACGAGGTCGCGAAGGTCCTGCCCGTCGATCCACACTTCCACCCCCTGCTCGCCGGGGCGCAGCTCCAGCGTGTTCATCCGCCCGCGTCAGCAGTGCGAGCTCATGGCCAGGCCCTCCTGCGCATCCACCAGCGGCGCGCGGTAGTCGCCCGTAAAGCAGGCCGTGCAGTACGTCTCCTCGTTCTCCCGCACGCAGTCGATCATCCCTTCGGGGGAGAGGTAGGCCAGCGAATCCACCCCCAGGTAGTCGCGGATCTCGTCCACGGAGCGGCTGCTGGCGATGAGCTCCTCGCGCGTGGGCATGTCGATGCCGTAGAAGCACGGCCAGCGCACGGGCGGCGACGCCAGGCGAAAGTGCACCTCGCTGGCGCCCGCCTCGCGCAGCATGTTCACCAGCGCGCGGCTGGTGGTGCCGCGCACGAGCGAATCGTCCACCACCACCACGCGCTTGCCCTCCAGCACCTCGCGCACGGGGCTGAACTTCATCCGCACCTTGAAGTCGCGCCCCGCCTGCCCGGGCGTGATGAAGGTGCGGCCCACGTAGTGGTTGCGGATGAGCCCCAGCTCGAACGGAATGCCCGTCCGCTCCGCGTAGCCCACGGCGGCGGAGTTGGCGCTGTCGGGGACGGAGATCACGATGTCGCCGTCCGCGGGGCACTCCTCGGCCAGCTTGCGGCCAAAGGCGCGGCGCGCGCGGTCTACCGTGTAGCCCCACAGCTTGCTGTCCGGCCGGGCGAAGTACACCAGCTCGAAGATGCACGGCTGCGCCTCGGGGACAAAGCGGGGCAGGCGCATCATCGACTCGATCTCGCCGCCGCGAATGCGGATGAGCTCGCCCGGCTCCACGTCGCGCACGTAGCGGGCGTGGATGATGTCCAGCGCGCACGTTTCGCTGGCGATCACCAGCCCCCCGTCCGGCAGCGCGCCGATCACAAGCGGCCGGTAGCCGTACGGGTCGCGCGCCGCGTACAGCGTGTCGCCGATGGTCACCAGCACGCAGTAGGCACCTTCCAGCTGCGACAGTGCATCCATCATCTGCTCGTCGGTCGTTTCGGCGCGCGAGCGGGCGATCAGGTGGACGATGACTTCGCTGTCGATGGTGCTCTGGAAGAGCGCGCCTTCCTGGAACAGGCGCTCGCGCACCAGGTTGGCGTTGGTGAGGTTGCCGTTGTGCACCAGGGCCAGAACCCCGCCGCGAAAGCGTTCGCGGATGGGCTGGGCGTTCTTGAGCCCGGCGCCGCCCGCGGTGCTGTAGCGGATGTGCCCTACGGCCAGGTCACCCGGCAGGCGGGCCAGCCGCTCCTCGTTCAGGGCGTCGGACACCAAGCCCGCGGCGCGCTCGCGATGGCTTTCGCCGGAGCCGGTCTCGAAGCTGGCGATGCCGGCGGCTTCCTGCCCGCGATGCTGCAGGGAGTACAGGCTCAGGTAGGCCAGGCGAGCGGCCTCGGGGGTGCCGGAGACCGCGACGATTCCACACACGGAGATTTCGCTGCCGTTCAGGGTGCGCGCTGCCGCTCCGACGGGGCGGGGGAGCGCTGGAATCTAGAGCCGGATCATACCCCGCAGCAACGGAACGGGTCGTTTGTGACGACGATCCGTCTGTCGCGCACACGCCAGCCTCGCGGTATGATCCGCGGCCCGCGCTGCTTTCCTGAACGCGGCATGGGTCATGTCGGATCAGGTCCGTCCGCGACGCACCGGCGGCTCTTCCGTCCGCGCATCCGCTGCAGGCCTTCCTGCCAAGGCTGGCTTTACGGATCGCGATCAGGTGAATCTGTACTCTGGCCGGCATCTGCCCGACTGCTGATCTCCTGCTTTTGCAAAAACGCGGATGCCGTCCCCTCACCGGCAGCGGCGATCTACCAAAGGCCTGATGTCTCCTGCACGGCCCGGCCGATTCGCGCACGGCCGTCGCGGCGCATCGCTCCCGCGCGGACGCGTTGGGAGAGGCCGCGAAACCGGATGGTTGCCCTCGTGATGACCGGACGCGGATCGGACGGCGCGCATCAGGAAGCCAGAGATCCTTGGTAGCGAGGGTGCTGCCGGCAAGGGGACGGCGATCCGCGTTTTTTGGAGGAGGCATAGCAGGCCGGATCGGCGCGACGGAGACGGATGAATGCCCTGGCACATACCACCTGATCGCGATCAGTAAAAGCGTGCCCGCGCCGGAGTTTTGAAAGAGGTGCGGGATGGCCGTGCTTCGAGATTGGGTGCGTCGCGGCGATCTGGTCACGGCCGAGCAGGCGTTTCAGCCGGCGCCGGATGCACGGCCCCCCGTCAGGGCGGGCTTTTACGGATCGCGATCATGTGGATGATGTGCCTGGGCAGAGTTCCGCTCCCTGAAGCCGCCATCCTGCTTTTGGAAGACTATGGTGGTCCAGTCAGACCGGCGTTTACGATCGCGATCAGGTGGATGCTGTGCCTGGCGGATTTCCTCGCCGTGCTGCGGATATCGTGCTCTTGAAAAAAACAAAAAACGCGGATGGCCGTCCCCTCGCCGAGAGCAACCGGTCTACCAAGGGCCTGATGCCTCGTGCACGATCCAGCCGATCCGCGACCGGACGTCGCGGCGCAGGCCTCCGCAGCGGACGGGGCGTGGGAGGCGCCGCAAACGCGGAGGCTTGCCATCGTGATGACCGGTTGGGGATCAGGCGGCGAGCGGCAGGGTGCCAGAGATCCTTGGTAGCGGGGGTGCTGCCGGCAACGGGACGGCCATCCGCGTTTTTTGGAAGAGGCATAGCAGGCAAGATCGACGCGGCGGAGGCGGATGTATGGCCTTGGCACACACCACCTGATCGCGATCGGTAAGAGTGTGCCTGCGCCGGATAGCCGGATGGCCAGAGTCGAGCAGAGGGGGGCGCCGCCGATGCCATCCCTCAGGGAAAGTCCTTGGCGTCGGCCGAAGAATCGACCCTCCCGTGCTCGACCCCGGCTCCGCCGCGGCGATCTCTCCCTCCCGTCGCCGTCTAGACTCCCGTGTGCATTCTGGTCGAATAATTTCAGCGCAGAGTACGCAGAGAACAGAAGGAGTACGCAGAGAACAGATCTCCGGTGACGCGGAAATCCGAAAGCCTGCCCCCGTCGCGGGAGCAGGCTTCATGGAAGGCGGGCGAGATCCTTCGGTCGGCGCTGTAGATCAGGAAGGGAGGAGCCCGGGCGGCGCCTCCCTCAGGAAAACAAGCTTCCGCCGGGGCTCGGTCAGCGCGCCCCGACGGCGCGGGCGGCGTTGATGCGGCCCTTGCCGTAGAAGGGGTCCGTGCCGGGCGCACCCAGGTCGTCCGCCGTCTGCTGCAGGCGCGCGCGGATGCGGGCGGGGTCGTGGCCCACGTCCTCCGCGATCAGCGCGGCCACGCCCGCCGCGTTGGGCGACGCCGCGCTCGTGCCGTTGGCGCCCAGGACGAACGCGCCCGTCTGGCAGACGGGGAACACCAGGCTGAAGGTGGAGCACGCCGCCCACACGGGCATGGCCGCGCCGCCGGGGGCCGCCACGCTCACCACGGAGCGGCCGTAGTTGGAGTACCAGGCCCGCGCGTCCACGTCCGTGAACGGGCCGTCGACCCCCGCCGCGGCCGTGGGGCCCGTGGCCGAGACGCACACCACGCCGGGCGCGCTGCAGTACACGCGGTACTGGCTGCCGTCGTGGTCCAGGTCCGTGTTCTGGTTGCCGGCCGCGACCACCACCAGCGTGCCCTTGCGCTGCACGTACGTAAGCGCCTGGTTGATGACGGCCACGAACGACGGCCCGTCGCGGTGCGCGGCGCTGCTGTCCGCGCGCGCAAAGGTGTTGGCGATGCTCATGTTGGCCACGCCCACGCCCAGGTCCGCCGCGTACACCAGCCCCGCCAGCACGTTGCTCACGGGGCAGCGCCCGTTGATGGTGCACACCTTCAAGCCCACCAGCGTAACCTCCGACGTCACCCCCGCCGCGATGATGCCGTTGCTGGCGACCACGGCGCCCACGTGCGTGCCGTGGTAGTGCAGGTCGGCGACGGGGTGCGCGCCGGGAAAGTTCGCCGCCAGCAGCGCCGCCTCCGACGGGACGAAGGAGCGGGATGCGGCCAGGTCCACGCGGCCTACGAGGTCCGGGTGGCGGTAGTCCAGCCCCGTGTCCAGGATGGCCACGCGCACGGCCGGCGAGCCGTGGCGTCCCGCGGCCCACGCCCGGTCCGCGCCGATGGCGCGCAGGTGCCACTGGCGCGCGTACCCCCACGCCAGCGTCGGGTCGGTGCCCGCCGTCGCGGCGAGCGGGCCCGCCTGCGCCACGGCCACGTCCCCCGCCGCCGGGTCCAGCACGCTCACCTCGTCCGCGACGACGGCCCGCACGCCCGCCAGCTCACCCAGCCGCGCCGCGGCTTCCCGCGAGAGCCCCGCTACCGCGCCGATCCCCGCGCCGCCGTGGGCAAAGACCACGGAGCCGCCCAGTGCCTGCACCCGCGCCGCGAACCCCGCCGGCACCCCGCCGCCGAAGCGCACCAGGTACGTGCCGCCGGACGCGGCGGAGGCGTCCTGCGAGATCGCCGCGGGAGATGCGGGGGCCAGCGGCGTGTCGGGGGCCTTCGCGTCCACACAGGCGGACAGGCTCGCGGCGGCCATCACCGCGAGCAGGCGGGCGGGGCGGTGGTTCATGGGTCCTCGAATCATGGGGTGGATTTCGGGTCCGCACGGGGCGGAGGCCCTTCGTTGGCGGCCGGGCGGTCCCACAAAGAGCCGGGAAGGGGACACACGAAATCCGCCGCAAAACCGCGAATGGGACCGGCATGATAAGGGGCCTCCCGCGCACCGGTCAAGCCGTGCCAATGCGCAGAAACGCGATGACGCCTCGCACGTGCATGCGAGGCGTCATCGGGGTCGGCAGCGCCACCCGGGAGAAAAAAAGCGGCGGAGCAACGCATGGTGCACGCTGCTCCGCCGTGTGGGTCGCCGGGTGGCCGGGAGCCTGTGTGGCCGGGCTTTTACGGCGCCGCTGCGAATGGCCCCCTCACCCCCCGGCCCCTCTCCCGCAAACTGTGCGGGAGAGGGGGAGAACTGCATCGCGCGAGGCAGGCATCCGGCACGGGCGAGAGCCCCCTCCCCCCGGCCCCTCCCCCGCTTCGCGGGCAGGAGGGGGAGAACTGCATTTCCGCCGAAAGCCCGCTACTACGGCACGGGCTGGGGTGTATACCCTCTCCCACGCAGTTTGCGGGAGGGGGTGGACGAGCCTGAGCGAGGCCGGGGGAGGGCCCCCGCCGCCCCTACTCCTGGCCGTTCTGCACCAGGGACTCCAGCGAAGCCTCCAGGTCCTCCACGGTGGCCTCCATCCGCCGCGGAATCGCCTGCTCGTAGACCGCCACCAGCTCCGACGCGGCCGCCTCGATCGCCCCGCCGCTGGTGCGGATGGCGAACGTGCCGAACGGCGCGCCCACCGTGCCGATCCGCCTGGCCGGGACGCCGTTCTCCCGCGCCACGTCCAGGATGCCGTCCACGACCGCCTCCGCGCAGCTCACGACCACGCGCCCCTGCGCCTCGCCGAAGAGCAGCGCGTTGGCCGGCAGCGCGTCGTCCAGCTCCACGTCGATGCCGAACGGCACCTCGCCGAACGCACTCTCCGCCAGCGCCACGGCCAATCCGCCCTCCGCCGTGTCGTGCGCCGAGCGGACCAGTCCCGCGCGGATCATCGTCAGCAGCGCCGTCTGCAATGCCGTCTCGCCCTCCAGGCTTACGGCCGGCGCGTCGCCCGCCACGCGGCCGTGCACCACCTTGAGGTACTCGCTGCCGCCCAGCTCCGCCGTGTTGCGGCCCAGCAGCACGATGGCGTCGCCCACGCCCTTGAACGCGGCCGTCGTCACGTGCGCCAGGTCCTCCACCACGCCCACCATCCCGATCGTGGGGGTGGGGTAGATGGCCCCGCGCGGGTTCTCGT
>DASQZE010000598.1:0-8123 GCA_035638875.1 Longimicrobium sp. | reverse complement strand
CCGGCGGTGTCGGTTTCGGAACTCGTGAAGCAGATCAAGGGCGTGTCGTCGCGCCTGGTGCAGCAGGAGGTCCGGCTGAGCGAGTTCTTCAAGTGGCAGGGTGCCTACGGCGCGTTCTCCATCGCCGAACGGGACGTGGAGATGGTGCGCCGCTACATCCACCGCCAGGAGGAGCACCACCGCACGGGGCGCCTGAACGCCACGCTCGAGCGCACGATGAGCGAAGATCCACCGGCCAGAACCTCCGCCTGACGGCGCGGCACCCAAACACACCGGACCTGTCGGCGAAGGCCGACATTGCGGGTTCATTGCCGCGAATTCATTCGCCGGGCTTCCCCGCCGGGTGCCTGCCCTGTGACGGACCGGCACCGGCCCGGCGTGCAAATTCCGCCGGCCCGATGCCCCTCCCTCTACCCCACCCGCTCCAGCGTCCCAAATCCATACCGCCACCCAAACCGCTCGATGAGCTCCAGCATGCGCACCACGGGCAGGCCCATCACGGTGAAGTAGTCGCCCTCGATGCCCTCCACCAGCGCACTGCCGAAGCCCTGGATCCCGTACGCGCCCGCCTTGTCCATGGGCTCGCGCGTGTCCACGTACTGCTCGCGGGCGCGCGCATCCACGTCACGAAACCGCACCTTTACGCGCTCCAGCGCGCTCTCCACGCGGCCCGCGTGCGCCACGGCCACGCCCGTGCACACCTCGTGTTCACGGCCGGACAGGCGCGCCAGCATCTGCAGCGCGTGCTCACGGTCGCGGGGCTTGCCCAGCACCTCGCCGTCGATCACCACGATGGTGTCGCTCCCCACCACCAGCGCGTCGGGGCGGCCGGCGGCAATGGCCAGCGCCTTTTCGCGCGACAGGCGCTCGGCGTGCTGCGGCGGCGTTTCGCCGGACATGTAGCTTTCGTCCAGGTCCGCCGGAAGCGTCTGGAACATCAATCCCAGGCGGCCGATGAGCTCGGCGCGGCGGGGGGACTGCGACGCCAGCACCAGCGGCGGCGGCATCTGCGGCTCGTCGATCGACATCGTTCTCAGCGTTCCAGGATCAGGGTGACGGGGCCGTCGTTCACCAGCTCCACGTCCATCATCGCGCCGAACTCGCCCGTCTGCACGGGGCGGCCGGTATCGCGCAGCATCTGCAGAAAGCGCTCGTACAGCGGGATGGCGACCTCAGGGCGCGCGGCCTCGATGAAGCTGGGGCGGCGGCCCTTGCGCGTGTCGCCGTACAGCGTGAACTGCGAGACGACGAGCAACGCGCCGCCGACGTCATCCACCGAGCGGTTCATCTTGCCGTCGTCGTCGGGAAAGATGCGCAGGCCCACGATGCGGTCGGCCATCCACGCGAGCGCATCGTCCGTGTCGCCGTCCGTGAAGCCGGCCAGGAGGAGCAGGCCGCGGCCGATCTGGCCCGTGACGCGGCCGTCCACCGTCACCTTCGCGCGGGAGACGCGCTGCAGGACCACGCGCATCAGTGCTTGACCCCGACCACTTCCACCATGGGCGGCGTGGCGAAATACGCGGCGGGATCGGCGGCGCGGGCGGCCCACGTGGCGTTGAAGGCATCCACCTCGTCCTGCGCCAGGTATCCGCGCTCCACCAGGCCGGGGAGGTAGTTGTCGAAGAAGGTGCGCGGCCACAGCCACAACGCCGATCCCGGCCGCGCGATGCGGGCGATGGGCCGCAGGGAAACGACCTCCAGCCCCGCGTTGGCCATCAGCCGGGGCAGCCGGGCACCCACGTTGGGGTCGCCGCCGCCGTCGCGCCACGAACGGTCGATGGCAGCGATGCCGTGCCGGAACGCCGGGTGCTCGGGGGCCAGCTGCACGCCGGCATAGTTGGCGTAGTCGTGGATGACGAGCCGGCCGCCGGGCTTGAGCGTCCGCGCCGCGCCCGCGATCACGGCGTCCGGGTGGCGGACGAAGGTGAGCACCCACCGGGCATACACACCGTCGAAGTGCTCCGCCGGCAGTCGGAGCGCCTCGGCGTCCTGCACCTCGGCGGAGACGTTGGCCACGCCCAGCGTGGCGACGAGCGCCTGCAGGTGGGCCACGAAGCGCGTGGAGACGTCCACGCCCGTCACGCGCCCCGTGACGCCCACGAGGCGCGCGAGGTCCAGCGTGGCGTAGCCCGGGCCGCATCCCAGGTCCAGGACGTGGTGCCCGGGCCCAAATCCGCCGCGCTCCCACGCTGCGGCCGCCTCGCCGGCCCACACCTGGTGCTGAAAGCCCAGGCGGCGCAACTCGTCGTCGTCGGTGCCCAGCAGGTACTCGTTGTCTTCGCGCATCGGTGCGTCGTTGTGGCGTTCCCGGCGGACGGAGGGCGGGAAGATATACGGCTGTGCGGGCGGGGGCGAGGATGGGGAGAATGGGGGAGGATGCGCAATGATCGGCGAGGATCCGTACGGGATGACCGACACTCGTGCAGAGGCGGAGCGCCCCCCTCCCCGACCCTCCCCCACAAACTGCGTGGGGGAGGGAGGATGCGGTAGAAAGGTGCCGTCGCGGGGGCGACCATCCAGCCCCGGCGATTGAAATCGCGGCACCGAAAACGTGATGTCGGCCTTCGCCGACGGGTCCGGCACGGGTGGGTGCCGTGGAAACATGCGTATCCGTCCCCGTAGGTTCGTACGAAGGCCGACCGTCGCGACGGAAGCGCCGTTCAACCTCCCCCAGGTTTTTTTGGGGGGAGGTGCGAGCCTCAGCGAGCGGTGGGGGCGCCGACAGAAGCCCGCCATTCCACCGGAAGCGCAGTGCTCCCTTCCCCCATGCCGTTTATGGGGAAAGGGCCGGGGATGGGGGCGACCCGCCGGCGACGCGATCCATCCACCGCGACGAGAATGCAGTTTGAGCCCGGGACGGGGACGTCCCGCGACTGGTCACAATCATCCGCGAAGCCGGAACCGCCTTTCCCTTCCCCGGCCGGACGCGTAACATCAGGCTGCTTTCTTCGCACGCCGCACCGCATCCGCCACCCCTCCTCCTCCGTCCAGGCATCCCCGCGCCGATGCACCTTCGCCGAGTGGTCTGGGCCGTCGTTGCCTTGCTGCTGTCCTTCGTCCGCGTGGCGGACGCGCAGACGCGCACGGTGGTCGTGGTCTACGACGACTCCGGCAGCATGGGCAATCCCCAGGCACCCAACGCGCGCTGGCGCGACGCCAACTATGCCCTGCAGACGCTCACGGGGCTGCTCGCGTCCCAGGACGCGCTCACGGTGGTCCGCATGAGCACGCCGGACGTGGCGGAGCCCGTGGACCTGGGCGGGCAGGCGGCGCAAATCGCGGCCATCCAGACGCGCCCCCACGCCGGCAAGGAAACGCCGTACGCGGCCGTGCAGACGGCCATGCGCACGCTGGAGCAGGCGTCCGCGCGCGAGGCGCAGGCGGGGGGCACGGCGACGGAAAAGTGGCTGATCATCATCACCGACGGCGAGTTCTCGCACGCGGACACGGCCACGGTCGAGGGCGTACAGCAGGACATCCGCCAGTTCGTCCGCCGCACGGGGACGCGCTCCGCCATCTTCATGATCGCGGGGGTGAAGTCGCAGGCGGCGGACCTGTGGGTGCAGGAGGGGCAGGCGCGGCGGTACGAGGCACCCGGCCGCGCGCAGATCGTGGAGCAGATGCGGCGCATCGCGGCGGACATCACCTCCCGCAGCGACACGCCGCCCCCCGTCCGCTACGACGGCACCACCGTCACCCTCACGACGGAGTTCCCGCTCCGGCGCGTCACACTCCTGCAGCACACGCGCGATCCGCGAGGGCTCGCCGTCCTCCGCGGCGCGCGAGTGGGCGGGACCATCATCGCGGTACCGGCGGCGCTGGAGCTGGGGATGCCGGCGCGCTCGGGCGATCCCGTGTTCGGCCGCATCCACCACCTGGGCGGCGCGGCGGGGACGATCCCGGCGGGGACGGTCACGCTCACGTTCGACAGGCCCGTGGACGCGTCGCTCGTGCAGGTGCTGCCGGAGGTGGACGCGCGCCTGGCCGTCTGGCTCACGGACCCGCGCGGGCGGCCGCTGCCGGGCACCGTGCCGACGCTCTGCACGGGCCAGGCGTTCCGCATCCGCGCGAGGCTGGTCACCCCTCAGGGCGAACCGCTGCTCGAGCAGGTGCGCGCCGGCAGCCCCATCCGCCTGGAAGCAACGTACGGCACGCACCGCATTCCGCTCACCGCGGTCCCCGGTGGCTTCTTCGAGGCGAGCGTCTCCGCCGCACGGGGGGATTCGGCCATCTCGGTCTCCGCGGCGTATCCCGGCTACTTCCAGTACCGCTCGCGCATCTACACCGTCCGCGGCGAAGACTGCCGGCCGCGCGTGCTGGGATGGCGTGCCTCCCCGCCCTGGTCCGCGAAGGTGACGGAGCTGGACGGAGCGCCGCCGGTCGACGTCATCCCGCTCGTGGACGGCGCGCCGGTCTCCGCGGCGGAATTGGAGCAGTGGACGCTCACGCGGACGGACGACGGAAAGCTCCCCGTGGACATCGAGCGGACGGCGCAGGGATGGCGCCTGCGTCCGAAGACGCGCTGGGGATTGGCCTGCTGCACGCCGACGGGCGTCATCCCCATTTCACTGGAAGCGAAGTCGCCCAACGCGCGGGAGCCGGTGCTGCGCCGGACGGTGGGGCTGGACGTCCGCGACGTGGGATTCTGGAAGAAGTGCGGCTGGCTGGTGCTGCTGGTACTCGCGGTGATCGGGCTGGCGACGTACATCTTTCTGCTGATGCGCAAGCGGCGCTTCTGCAGGGGGAGCGAGATCGTGTACGAGCGCATCACCCCGCTGGCGCGCGGCCGGCCGCAGACGGAGGCGCTGGTGGGCAAGAGCTGGTTCGTGCGGATGCTCGTCCCCACGCCGGCCGAGCGGACGACCGTGGTGGAGGTCACGTTCGAGCCCGGGACCCGCTGCGGGCACATCGTCATTCCCCCCGAGGCGCAGACGGACCAGATGTACGTTTCGGGAGAGCACATTGAAGACCCGGGCCGGCGCCCCGTGCGCGTGGCCCAGGGCGACTCGCTGGAAATCCGCCGCGGCGGCGGCCGGCGCGACGTATACACGTATCAAGTCCACTGACCGGGAGACGGCCCTCATGTCCGAAGTACCGACCCTGCTGATCGGCCTCGGCGGCATTGGATCGCGCGTGGTAGACCAGGTCTACGGCTGGATCCCCGCCGAGCGCCGCGCCAGCGTGGCCGCGCATGCGTTCGACACCAACGTCAACGACATCGGCAAGCTGCGGAACCTGCAGGGCGCCGTCACGCAGACCAGCGAGCGCTGGACGGTGGGCCAGTACCTGCACCGTGCGGATCCGCTGGTAAAGGAGTGGTTCCCCCACGAGCAGCCGGAGCTGCAGCGCAAGCTGCTCACGGAGGGCGCCGGGCAGATCCGCGCCGTCTCGCGCCTGGGCTACCGCGCGGCCATGGAGACGGGGCACCTGCACGGGCTGGAGCGGCAGATCGCCACCATCTTCCGCGCACGCGGCGAAGAGCAGATCAACAGCGTGCGGGTGATGATCGTCAGCTCGCTGGCGGGCGGCACGGGCGCGGGGATCTTCCTGCAGACGGCCATGTACCTGCGCGAGCTGTTCGAGGTGAGCTTCGGACGCAGCAACGTGCTCGTGCGCGGTGCGTTCGTGCTGCCGGACACGCTCATCAAGTCGCGCGTGCTGGACGAGAATGAGTGGGACAGCGTGCGCGCCAACGGCTACGCCAGCCTCAAGGAGCTCAACGCCATCACGCTCAACGCGGCGGGCGTGCACTCGCAGGTCACCATCGAGATGGAGTACCGGCCAGGGCAGACGGACGCGTACGGGCGTCAGAGCCTGGCCATCACCCCCCGCCAGCTCCCGTACGACTTCGTCTTTTTGTACGACTTCGAGAACACGCGCGGCGAAAACCTGGGCGCGTTCGCCAACTACACCGACCAGGTGGCGCAGACGGTCTACCTGCAGCTGTTCACCCCCATCGCGGCGGGCAACTTCAGCCAGGAAGACAACCAGATCCTGTCGCTCATCGGCAACCAGGGGCGCAGCCGCTACTGCGGCGCGGGCGTGGCGCGGCTGCTGTACCCGTATCCCGACATCGTGGAGTACGCGTCGCTGCGGTGGACCACGGACGCGCTCTCGGACCAGTGGCTCAAGCTGGACGCCGACTTCGAGGGCGAGTACCGGCAGTACGAACGCGACCTGCAGGGGGGCGTGGCCCGCGAGGAGCCCAAGATGGCCGCGCGCTACACCTGGCTGCTGGACAATCTCGCATCGGGCGACCGCCCCGAGCCGTTCTTCCAGGACGTCTTCCGCAGCACGCGGATGCTGGATGAGAAGGGGAAGACGGCCGATCCCAAGTCCGCGCTCTTTTTGGCCGCCGTGGAGCAGGAGATCGAGCGGGTGCTGCGCGAGGACCAGACGCTGGCCCAGGCCGAGGCGGACTGCCGCATCGACGAGGGGCGGCTGGAGGACAAGGACCGCGTGCGCCACGAGGTCATCCGCGTGGAAGAGGCGCTCATCACCTACCAGCAGCACGTCACGCGCGCCGTAAACGAGTACAAGACCTTCCTCCTCAACCAGGTGCTGCTGCAGGACGCCGACGCGCCCACGGGCATGCAGGGGCAGGACTACCGGCTCAACTCCTGGCTGCTGGGCAAGCCGGAGCCGCTGCACCCGGTGGCCGTGCGCTACGTCCTGTATCAGCTCACCATCGCCCTGGACGAGCGGGTGCGCGCGCTCACGGTGGAGAACGAGCAGCTGCTCACGAGCGTTCGCCGCTACGAGCAGACCTTTGACCTGCCGGAGACGGAGGGGCAGGTGGAGACGGCGGAAGACCGCGTGCGCCGCGCCCTGCAGCAGCCGTTCTACAAGGCGCTCATCCGCAACGAGTTCAAGGAGCTGCGCGACGAGTACCTGGACAAGTCGCAGCGCCAGCTCCGCTCGCTCACGCGCTTCAAGCTGGAACGGCTCAAGGAGCTGGTGTTCGCGGCGCTGTTGAAGGGAATCCGCGAGATGCTGGACGAGTGGGAGCGCTACTTTCGCAACCTGCGCGAAACGCGCAACCACCTGGTGGACGAGCTGAACGGGCGCGCCGTGGAGCACGAGCGCAGCGGCGACCCCACGCGGCAGTACGTGCTGGGGACCAAGGCGCACAAGGAGCAGCTGTGGGACGGCATCCGCATGGGCCTCGTGAGCCGCGCCATGCCCGTGGACATTGCCCGGCAGATCTACCTGGGCCACTACCGACGCTTTTGCGAGCGCACCCGCGGCGGCCGCGTGGCCGAGCAGCGCCCGGAGAAGACCGAGCAATTGTTCCGCGACGACGTGCTGGCGTGGTGCCGCAAGGAGGTCCTCAAGCAGGACGCCCTGCAGCTGAACGTGGTCCGCGCGCTGCGCAAGGAAGCGGAGCTGGCCGGGGCGGATGACGACGGGCCGCACGTGGCGCTCCGCGTGGGGCAGATGACCAACCTGGCGCGGCCGTGGATCCCGGAAGTGTCAGGCGCCGCGGAGATCCACTTCTGGGGGATGCACCCGGACGCCACGGCCGAGCTTTCCGGCGCGCAGCGGAACGAATTGTTCGGCTCGCAGCTGCTGGACGACCCGGCGTTCAGCGCCTACCAGGTGGTGCGCTATCGGGCCCACTACGGCCTCAAGGTGGAGGACCTGGCCAAGTTCTCGTCCGGCGACCCGTCCACCTCGCAGCCCGTGGGCGCGTACTTTAAGTCCTACGACGACCGCATCGCCCGGCTGAATTCGACGGGGAACACGGTCACGCCGCACCTGGACAAGCGCTGGCACCTGCCGGCCTTCATGCCGGACCTGAACCCGCGCAAGGTGCAGGAAGACGAGCAGAAGATCGACCGGGCGTGGCTGCTGGGGCTCATCCACGGCTTCCTGCGCGTGGTAGACCGCGACCTGCAGCCCGTGTGGGAGTTCAGCCGCGAGGGCAAGCTGAGCCCCGTGGTCACGCGCGGCGCGCCCACGCCGGGGCGCCTGCAGCCGCTGAGCGACGCCCTGCGCCACAACCCCGCCATCGTGGGGCACACGCTGGAACGGGCGGCCGCGGAGCAGGAGCAGGACCGGGCCAAGCACCCCGCGGCCATCCAGGAGCACCGCTTCGTGAAGGGGTGCGTGGAGCCCGTGGG
>DASQZE010000597.1:0-4395 GCA_035638875.1 Longimicrobium sp. | reverse complement strand
CACCGCCTCGCCGCGGATGCGGCCCAGCTGCACCATCAGCTCCGCCAGGGCGCTGTCCGTCACGGCCACCCGCACGTCCGTGCTGGCCAGGTACGTGCCCCCGCCCAGCAGGCGGTTGAAGCGAGAGCGGGCGCCGTACGTCCACCCGTGCGCGCCGCGCAGCACCTCTTCCAGCCGCGAGTCGCCGCTGGCGCCCAGCACCATGTTGAGCACCTGCACGGCGTAGTAGTCGGGATCGTCCGCGGAGAGGGCGGGATGGCCCACGTAGATGGACGACTGCACGGAGCCCGGCCGGTGCACCAGGAAGATCTCCGACCGCGTACGGGCCGGCGGCGGCGTGAACGCGTCCGCCGGGGCCGGGCCGCCGCTCCACGCGCCGAACCAGCGGCGCGCCATCTCCTGCGCCTGCGCCGGCGTCACGTCGCCCGAGACCACCAGCATCGCGTTGGCGGGGACGAAGTGCGTGCGGTGATAGGCCACCACGTCGTCGCGGGTCAGGGCGCCCACCGTCGCCGGCGTGCGCTGGCGGCCGTACGGGTGCGCCTCGCCGTACACCTGCCGCTCGAACATGCGGGTGGCCAGCGTGGCCGGCTGGCCCAGCGAGGCGCGCAGGCCGGCGACCTGCTGCGCCCGCGACGTCTCCAGCTCCTGCTCCGGAAAGGTGGGCCGCAGGGCCGCGTCGCTCAGCAGCTCGAACGCCAGCGGCAGCTGATCGCTTAGCACACCTACGCTGAGCGTCAGGTTGTCGGCGCCGGAGAACGCGCCCATGCTGCCGCCCACGCCCTCCACCATCTCGGAGATCTGCACGGCCGTGCGAGTGGGCGAGCCCTTGTCCAGCAGGGCCGCCGTCATCTGCGCCAGCCCCAGCCTGTCCTGCGGGTCCGCCGCGTAGCCGGAGCGCACGTACAGGTCCAGGTTGGCCACGGGCAGGGCATGGTTCTCCACCACCAGCAACCGCATCCCGTTGGGGAGCGTGGCCTCGCTGTAGGCGGGAAAGCGCACCGGCTGCGCGGGGAGCGGCGCGGGCGGCTGCTGCTGCGCGGCCGCCGGGAGCGCGGCGCCCAGGGCAAGGAGCGCCGGCGCGGCGAAGCGGATGCGGTTGAGCTTCATCACGGGGAGCCTCCTCACTGGGCGCGGCCGGGAAGGGTGACCACCACGGCGCGGTTGTCCGGGCGCAGGTACTGCCGCGCGACGCGCAGCACGTCGTCGCGGGTGACGGCCTGGTACGGGTCCAGGGCCGTGCGGATGGTGGCCGGGTCGCCAAAGTACAGCGTGTACTGCTGCAGCGTCTCCGCGCGCCCCATGGCCGTCTGCAGCTCGCGGATGAAGCCGGCGCGCTGCTGGTTCTTGGCGCGCTCCAGCTCCTCCGCCGTCACGCCGTCGCGCAGGAGCGTCGCCAGCTCCTCGTCCAGCAGCGACTCCAGCCGGCCGGCGTCCACGCCCTGGTTGGAGCGCAGGTAGAAGAGCATGATCCCCGGCCCGCGGCGCAGGTCCGCGAACAGGATGGCGAACGACGCCGCGCGCTCCTGCTTTACCAGCCGCTGGTTCAGGCGCGAGCTGCTGCCGCCGCCCATGATGGTGCCCAGCAGTTCCAGCGCGTAGCTGTCCGGGTGCCCCACGGCCACCGCGCCGTACGCGGACATGAACGCCGGCAGGGGCGCGTTGGCGTCGCGGATGGTGTCGCGGCTGGGCAGGTCGCGGAACGGGTTCTCGCACACCACCGGCGGCGGCGCGGGCGCGGACGGGATCCCCGCGAAGTACTGCTGGATCAGCTGCCGCGCCTGCGCCGGCTGAAAGTCGCCCACGAGCGTGAGCGTGGCGTTGTTCGGCGCGTAGTAGGTGCGAAAGAACTGCTGCACGTCGCCGATCTGCGCCGAGTCCAGGTCCGCCATGGACCCGATGATGTCGTGCGAGTACGGAAAGCAGCTCTCCGGGTCGTACGCCGCGCTGGTGCGCACGCGGTTCAGCGACAGCCCGTACGGCGCGTTGTCCACGCGAAGGCGGCGCTCCTCCTTGACGATCTCCTGCTGGTTGCGCAGCTGGGGCTCCGTCACCTGCAGCGAGCGCATGCGGTCCGCCTCCAGCCACAGCGCCAGGTTCATGCGGCTGGGCGGCATGACCGCGTAGTAGTTGGTGCGGTCCTCGCCCGTGGAGGCGTTCAGGTTGGTGGCCCCGGCGGCGCGCAGCAGGCGCGAGTGCTCGCCCTTGGGCGCGTTTTCCGAGCCCTCGAACATCATGTGCTCAAAGAGGTGGGCGAACCCCGTGCGCCCGGCGCGCTCGTTCCGGCTGCCGACGTCGTACCACAGGTTCACGGCGACCACGGGCGTGCCCGGGTCCGGCGCCAGGATCACCCGCAGCCCGTTTTCCAGGCGATAGGTCTCGAAGGGAACGTTCACCTGCGCGCCCTGCGCGGCCAGCGGCGACGCGGCGGCAGCCAGGGCCAGCGCGGCGGCCAGGGTTCGAACGGGAGGTGGAATCATGCAGCCCTCTCGTGGGGGGAAAATGCGATGGATGCGGGAACGCCCGTAGTTTGGGGGTGCTGCGGGTTTTTTAGCAAGGAGGTTGATGGGAATCGGCGGGATGGGATCGTGCCGGCGCGCGTCTCCGATGGCACGCGCGCCGCCGACGCCCCGGCCCTTCCCCCCCAAACTGCGCCGGGAGGGGGAGACCTCTACCCTCGGGACCTTCCTCAGCGCGGGCGCTGATCGAAAAGCAGATCGCATGGGAGCAGCGGGATCACACCGTCTCGCGCACCCGCGAGATGCGCGAGACGCTGCCCAACCCGTACCCCACCAACCCTACGGCCGCCGCGCGGAAAATCTGCGAGCCGCGCGCGACGGGGAAAGCCCAGAACGCATCGCCCGCGACATCCGCGACGGAGACGGCTCGGAACGGTCAGGTGCTCAAAAAGGCGAGCCAAGCCCACATGCTCAGATTCGGGGGGCCGCCCGGGGATAAGAAAGCTGCGGGAGCCGGCGGGTGACACGGCCCAGCGCGTCGAGGCCACCTGAACCATTCCGGCCGGAATGGAAGCGGTATCCACCATCAGGCGCTGTATGACTGCTCGCCCTGATTCCACTGGTTCATACCGATTCCCGCAATTGATCGTGCACGCGGAGTTTTACTGCCGTCTCACGCGGAGGCCATCTTTGAAGGCTGAGTGCACAATCGACTCGCATATCCGGTATCAGAGCGGATTTCCGTCTTCAACCTTGAGTCCAGCCTTCTAAGCCGAAAAGCCGAGTCGGGATCCAGTTTCGGCGGGTGCTCGATCGATATATCCCCGGATTGGAGAAGGTGCGTGTAAGCGCATTCTCGTAAGCCGTTTTTCCGACGGCGTGGAGCCGAAGCGGCCAACGTGACTTCTTGGACCCAACTCAAACTTACCTGGACGAAATCGAGTTGGAACGGAGCAAGCAAGGGAACGTAACCTTTGCTCCAGCAATTCCCCCAGAGGACCGGCCGGACGGCTGCCATCAGTACTTGCGGATCGCTTTCATGTATGAATTGTTGGCGAGCGCCAAGAGGCTGCGGGCCCGCTCGGCGAAAGCCGGGGATTCCACGGGCACCTCCGCTCCGTCTGGACCCAGCCACCGGATCATGGTCGGGTTCGCCATGGGGCGCTGGTCACGTTTCGCGAAGTAGAACCGGTGCTCGACGTTCGTATCCTTTCCCGACGTGCTCTGCGCCTCTTGGACAAAGACGACTCTGCCGGCGTAGTAATAGAAGAGCAGCGACGTGCGCACGTTTCCCCGTGACACGCGAAGGCGGATCTTCCTGACCACCCACTCGTGGTCATAAACGGTTGCGTACGCGTTTTCCACCCGCGGCCACTCCTCCGCGAAAAGCTCGCCGGCCGCGATGCGACGTTCGCTGAACAGCGGGGCATCGTTCTCGATCGCGCGGTAGGTCTCGCGGACGCTTGCAATCTCGGCAGCAGTCGCCGGTAGCGGCGGGGCGGTAGGGGCTTCAACAAGCGCCTTCGGCTCGGGACCTTCCGCCGGCGCCCGGACGCGACCGGAGCCCCAAAGCACGACCGCAAGCGCCGCGGCGCCGGAGGCGACCAGCGCGGCTCCCCGCGCCTTTCGCCGGTGACGGGCCGGAGATGTCACGGGCGCGGGCACCGCCACCGGACGGACCGGGAGGACCGGCTCGGGAGACAGTACCTCGGCCCCGCGCCGCGGCGGACGCGCGGCCTCGCCCACGCGCCGCGCCGCGCGGATCTCGCGCGCGAACGCGTCTCCGTCCCGCGGCCGATCTCGCGGATCGGGCGACAGCGCGCGCCGGATCAGCTCGTCAGCAGCGGCCGGGATACGTGTGCCCATGGAAGACAGGGACGGCGGCCTGATCCGCGCACCCCGTGCAAGGGCTGCGCGCTCCGTCTCGCCAAAGGGG
>DASQZE010000596.1:0-4372 GCA_035638875.1 Longimicrobium sp. | reverse complement strand
GATGAGGATGTCGTGCAGTGTGGCCGAGATGGCCGCCAGCCCGAAGCGCCACTCGAACCGCACCCACAGGTACAGCAGCGTCGCCACGAACGAGACCAGGATCGCCATCACGGCGTTGAACTGCAGTTCGTTGCCCACCTTGGGGCCCACCGCCTCCGTGCGCACGATGTTGTACTGCCCCGGCTGAAAGCGCGACGACAGCACCTGCTTGACCTGCTCCTCGGGCGTCTGCGACAACGAGCCCTGGAACGCCGCCATGCGGATCACGAACTCGTTGTTGCCGCCGAAGTTGGTGATCTCCCAGTCGTCGTGGCCGGCCGCCTCGGCCGCCTCGCGGATCTGGTCCGCCTGTGCGGGCGCGTTGAACTTGAGCTGCACCAGGGTGCCACCCTTGAAGTCCACACCGTAGTTGAGCCAGGAGCCGTACTGGCCCACGTTCTTGATCATCCCGGCCAGGCCGGCCAGCAGGACCACCGCCGTGATGATGTAGGCGCGGCGGCGCCACTGCATGAACGGGTAGTTGGCGTGCTGAAAAATACGCATCTCGGTTATCCTCGCCGCGTCAGATGGACAGGCCCTGCGCGGCCGGCGAGCGGCGCTCCAGGTACAGGGTGAACAGGGTGCGCGTCACGAAGATGGCCGTGAACATGGAGATCACGATGCCCACCCCCAGGGTGACCGCGAAGCCCTTGATGGGTCCCGTGCCCACGTAGTACAGGATGGCCGCCGTGAGCAGCGTGGTGATGTTGGAGTCCACGATGGCGCTCAGCGCCTGCTTGAACCCCTCGCTCACCGCCGGGCGCACCTGCCGCCCCGCCTCCAATTCTTCGCGGATGCGCTCGAAGATGAGCACGTTGGCGTCCACCGACATGCCCACCGACAGCACCAGCCCGGCAATGCCGGGAAAGGTCAGCACGGCGTCCATGAAGGCCAGCGCCCCCAGCGTGTACAGCACGTACAGCGCCAGCGCCGTCACCGCGAACACCCCTGCCATGCGGTAGTAGCCGATCATGATGAGCACCACGCCCACCATGCCGATGATGCCGGCGATGAAGCCCGAGTTCACCGAGTCGGCGCCCAGCGAGGGGCCCACGGTGCGCTCTTCCACGATCTTCAGGGGCGCCGGCAGGGCGCCCGCACGCAGCACCAGCGCCAGCTCCGCCGCGTCTTCAAGGGGCGCCTGGCCCAGGGTGATCTGCCCGTTGCGCGAGATCTGCCCCTGGATGACGGGGGCCGTGTAGACCTGCTGGTCCAGCACGATCGCCATCTGCTTGCCGATGTTGCGCCCCGTCTCGCGGCCGAACACGCGCCCGCCGCGGCGGTTGAGCTCAAAGCTCACCATGGGGCGGCGCGAGTTGGGGTCCGTGGCCGCCACGGCGCTCTCCAGGTACTCGCCCGTCATGAGCGCCTTCTGGTCCACCAGCCACAGCGACCGGAACCCCGGGTTCTCCTCCGCCTCGGGCACGCCCCACAGCATCTCCGTGCCGCGCGGAAGCGCCGCCAGCACGGACGGCGTCCGCAGGTAGCGCCCCAGGGCGGCCGTGTCCTTGACGGCCACCATCAGCTGTCCCTCCGCCCCCGCGCTCGCGATCTTGCTCTGGAACGGCGTGCCCGTGGTCGTGGCGGCCGAGTCGGCGCCCTTCTGCTGGAAGGGGCCCGCGGTCGGAGCCGCGCCCCCGGCGCCGCGCTCGTTGGGGTACGCGGCCAGGATGGCGCGCTCGATGCGCGGCAGCGCGTCGCCGATGGCCTCGCCCCGCACGACCTGGAACTCCAGGAACGCCGCCTTGGAGATGACGTCCTTGGCGCTCGCCGTGTTCTGGAGCCCGGCCAGCTGCACGATGATGCGGTCGTCGCCGCTCTTCTGCACCACGGGCTCGGCCACGCCCAGGCCTTCCACGCGAATGCGCACCACCTTCAGGGCGCGGTCGATGGCGTCGATGCGCTGCTCGCGGGTGAGCGCGGTGCGGCTCTCGTCGATCTCCAGGGCCAGGTAGGTGCCGCCCTTGAGGTCCAGGCCCAGCGTGACGATGTCGCCCTGCCGTCTCCCGTTGAGCACGAGCATGCCGACGCACAGGGCCGCGAGTCCCAGGATCAGCGCAATGCGAACCTTGAGGTTCTGAAACATCGGAGGGGTCTAACTCCCCGGAGTAGAGAGGTGGAGGGAAATCAACCGGCGGTCGCGAACGGACCGCCGCGGGTCGATCAGGATAACTTGAAAAGCTAGCCGCGCTTACGCACTTCTGTCAACCGGGCGGGCCCCCGCGCGCCGGGTGCGGCGTGGAGGGCCCGGACCATTCCAACCATTTGCGCGGAGGCCAGTTAGCCGTTGCGCCCGGTGTTGATCACGTTGACCTGCCGAAAGCGCGCCGGCGGGCACCCGTGCGACACGGCGTTGCTCTGCGACGGCTGTCCCTTGCCGTCATTGAACGACCCGCCGCGAAAGTACGTGGACGCGCCGCCGATGAGGTCCATGCTGTTCCAGAACTCCGGCGTGCGCATCTGGTACGCCACGTCCTTGAGCATGCCGCCCACGCGCCCGTTCTTGATCTCGTGGTACACCTGCCCGCCGAACTGCGCGTTGTAGCGCTGCTGGTCGATGGAGTACGACCCGCGTCCCTCGATCAGGATCCCGTTCTCGATGCCGCCCACGAGCTCGTCCAGCTGCACGTCGCGCTCGGGGTGCGGCATGAGGTTCACGTTGGGCATGCGCTGGAACTGCACGTCGCTCCAGCTCTGCGCGTAGCTGTTGCCGTGGCTGCGCACCGGCTTGCCCTGCGACGCGTACCAGTCCGCCAGCCAGGGCGCCTGCTCGCGCGTGGTCTGCAGGTCGTTCAGGATGCCGTTCTTGACGATGAGGTACTCGTCGGGCCGCACCCCCTCGTCGTCCCAGCCGATGGTGGCCAGCGAGCCGGGGGAGCTGCGCTCGGCCTGGATGTTCATGATTTCCTGCCCAAAGCGGAACTTGCCCAGGTAGTCCGCGATGGGGTGGATGAAGGACGTTCCCGCGTAGTTGGCCTCGTACCCCATGATGCGGTCCAGCTCCGTGGGGTGTGCCACGGACTCGTGGATGGTCAGGAACAGGTGCGACGGCATGAGCACCAGGTCGTACCGTCCCGGCTCCACGGGCTTCGCCGTCAGCTTGCGCACGGCGTCCTCGGCCCAGCGCGGCGCGTTGCCGACGAGGTCCGCGTCGCGCACGTGCTCGTATCCCAGCCCCATGGGCTGCACGGGGGTGGACTGGCGGGTCTGGAAGTCGCCGCCGGCCACTGCCGTCACCGTCATCTGCGGGTACGAGCGGACGAACGTCTGCACGGTGTAGCTCCCCTCCGTGCTGGCGAACGTCTTTTCCTCGCGGACAAAGAACAGGGACGAGGTGACGAAGCGGGCGCCCTGCACCCCCAGCGCGGCCTCGTTGGCGCGCAGCAGGAGCCCCACCTTGTCCTCGATGGCCACGTCGAACGGGTCGATCTCCACGGGCGACGACCACCGGCCGTCGCGCACGGCCTCCGCGGGCGCCAGCTCGACGGGGTTGGCGCGCGCGGCGGAGTTCGCCTTCGCCTGGGCCACGGCCTGACGGGCCACGCGGTCGGCCTCGTCCATGGTGAGGTCCTTGCTGGCGGCGAAGCCCCAGGCCCCGTTGGCCAGCACCCGCACGCCGAACCCGAACGTCTCGCCGTCCTCGAAGCCGGTGATCTGGCGTTCGCGGGTGGAGATGGACTGGTTGCGGTTGCGGGAGACGCGCACGTCGGCGTAGCTGGCGCCGGCGCCGCGGGCGGCGTCCAGGGCGCGCATGGCCAGCTCGCGGTGGTCGGCGTCGTTGCGGCCGATGACGCGGGCGTGCGCCAGCCCCGGCGGGAGGGTGAGCCCCGCCGCCACGGCGGCGCTCGTGGCGAGGAAGTCGCGGCGTTTCATTTGATGCTCTGGTGAGGGGTGCGCCGGGATTGTAATGCCGAACGGGCGTTCGAAGCAACGGGACGGAAGGCGGAACTGCGGGGGACAGGGGACAGGGGACAGGGGACAGCGGACAGGGGACAGGGGGGTGAGTGTGACGGGGGAGTACCGGCGCGGCGCGGGCGGGGGCCCTCACCCGCTCGTTCCTCGCTTCCCTCCCCCACAAACTGCGTGGGAGAGGGGATACACCCCAGCCCACGCCGGATGGCCGGCCTCTCGCAGGGACGCAGTTCTCCCCCTCCTGCCTGCGAAGCGGGGGAGGGGGCGGGGGCCCTCCGCGCCCACCGCTCCCCCGCCATCCCGCCACGATCCCGCCGCCCACGCTGTCATCAGCCCCAAACAACGCACCCTCCCCGGCATTCCGCCGGGAAGGGTGCGCATCCACGTCAACCGTTGTTGCAGGCTGTCCCCTGTAACCTGT
>DASQZE010000595.1:0-13631 GCA_035638875.1 Longimicrobium sp. | reverse complement strand
CTGGTTCGAGGCCGATCCCGAGGCGCCGCCGCCGGAGGCGCCCGTCATCGGCGAGCGGCGCCGCGCCCTGCTGCAGCGGCTCGCCACCGCGGCGGAGGTCATCCCCGGCGACGCGTGGATCACGGGGCAGCGCGTGCGCTACCTGGTGGAAGCGGGAGACGAGGAGGCGGCGATCGCCACCGCGCGCGCGTGCCGGGCGGAGCGCTGGTGGTGCGCCGCGCTGGAGGGCTACGCGCTGCACGAGGCCGGCCGCTATCCCGAGTCGCAGGCGGCCTTCGACGCGGCGCTCGGCGCGATGCCCGCGGAAGACCGGGCGCGGTGGATGGACGTCACGGACCTGCTCGCGCCCGAGGACCAGCGCGCGTACCGGCGCGCGGCGGAGGGGGAGCGCGCGCGGCTGGCGCGGCGGCTGTGGTGGCTGGCGGACCCGCTGTGGTCCGACGCCGGCAACGACCGGCTTACGGAGCACTACGCGCGGTGGACCATGAACGTCATCCAGCAGCGCGCGCGGCAGGTGGACCGCATCGCGTGGCGCGACGACATGCGCGAGATCGTCGTCCGCTACGGCTGGTTCAGCGCGTGGGAGCGCTACGTGCCGCTGTTCTACGGCAGCAGCGGCGAGGGGATGATCGCCTACAACGACCCGCGCACGTGGGAGTGGCTGGTGCCGCTCTCCGCCGCCCGCGCGCCGCGCACCCTGCAGGGCGACGAGTGGCCGCTGCTGGAGGCCACGCCTACCCCCACCCGCTACGCGCCCGAGTACGCCGCGCGGGTGATCCCCCTCCCCCACCAGGTCGCCGTCTTTCCACGGCCGGGCGGGGCCGTGCTGGTGGCGGGATACGACCTGCCGGCGGACAGCCTGCCCGCCGATCCGCGCATCCACGCCGCCGCGGTGGTGATGGATGACGACGGCGGCGGCCGCACCGTGTCGCCCTGGCAGCCGACGGCCGCGTCCGGCGCGCTGCGGGTAGTGCTGCAGCGCAACCCGTCCGTGATGAGCCTGGAGGTGCGGGAAGATTCCACCCGCCTGCTCGCGCGCCAGCGGCAGGGCGTGACGTGGGATGCGGATGCGCGCGTGTCGGACCTGCTGCTTCTGGCCCACCCCGACGCGCGCCCGGAGAGCCTGGACGACGCGGCGCGCATTGCCCGTGGCTCCGCGAACCTGCGGCCGGGGGAGCGCGTGGCCCTGTTCTGGGAGATGTACCGCCTCCCCGCCGGCGATTCGGTGACGGTGCGGATCGGGCTGGTGGCGCCGCAGTCGGGATGGACACGGCGGCAGCTGGAGGCCATCGGCATTGCGCGGGGGTCGCGCCCCGTGCGCATGGGGTGGCGCGAGGCCACCGACGGCGAGGCCATCGCCCCGCGTTCCATCACCGTGGGCATTCCCGCGGACGTCCGTCCCGGCGAGTATACGCTGGAGGTCAGCGTGAGCGCGCCGGGGCGCCAGACGGCCGTCGCGCGGCGTACGGTGACGATCGGCGACCCGCCGCCCGTCGCGCGGTGAGGGGGCGAGGGGTGAGGGGGAGCCCTCTCCCCCGCCGGGCCTTTTGCTCGTTCCTCGCAACGGCCGGCGACCCCTCCCCCAACTTCGGGGGAGGGGTTGTTGGTTTGGGGGAGATCCCGCTGATGTGGCGGCTGTCGATGCCGGCCTTTCCCGCCTCCGCCGCCGTCCAGTCGAGCGCCAGACGAGCGAATGAATTCGCCGCTCGAACCACGCGAAGTGCGCCTTTGCGAGACTGCCCGTGCACGGGCCACCCGGTGGACCAATGCGCGGTTCAAGCAGTTGAAGCCCTGTTCGCAAGCGCGTCGCGCGAGACAGGGCTTACCGCTGTCCCAGCGGCGGGTTCACCCGCTCAGGACGGATCTCCGCCGAAACACGAAGAGCCCGGCATCGCGCCGGGCCCTTCGCACTTCCGCACTTCCGCACTTTCCTTCAAATCACGTCCTTCAACCACTCCGTCAGGCTCTGCATGGTGAACCGCCAGTTGTTCTCCAGCAGCGGCACGGCCTCGTCCACGTTGCCGGCGGAGACCAAGTCGGCGATCTGCTCGTGCGTGCGGGTGCTCACGGGGATGTACCCCGCGTTCTGCATGTACGCGTACTCGTAGCGGCGGATGACGGCCTTGGCCGTGGCGACGAGCCCCATCAGGTACTCGTTGCCGCACGTCTCCAGCAGCGTGCGGTGCCAGGCGCCGTCCAGGTCGATGCGCCGCTCCGGGTCCTGCTCCGCCTCCAGCTCCGCGTTGATGCGGTCCAGCTCCGCGCGGCGCTCGTCCGTGAGCGGCGCGGCCGTGCGCAGGGCCAGCACCTCCAGCGTCCACAGCACAGGGTACGCCTCGCGCACCTCGCGCACGCTCAGCGGCTTGACGAAAAAGCCGCGGCCCACGTCCGCCTCCAGGAACCCCTCGCGCTCCAGCCGCAGCAGCGCCTCGCGGATGGGCGTGCGGCTCACGCCCAGCTCGCGCGCCAGGGCCGTGTCGCTGATGCGCGCCCCGGGCTTGAGCTCGTCGCGGAGAATGCGGTCCACGATGGCGTGATGCACCTGGTCCCGGAGCGGCACGCGGGTAATGGGCCGGCCGCCGGGCCTGTCCAGGGCGTCTGCGAACGATGTCATGCGGAAATGGGCGGTGAGAGTCACACCTGAGCGGACAAGATCGTGACTCGCACGGCCCCCCGCAACCTGCGGCGGGGGGTGTGGGCGGAAAGTGCCAGGTGCGAGAATAGGCGAAAGTGCCCAGTGCCAGGTGCCTGGTGCCAGGTGGAAGGACGCACGGCGCCGGAGGATGGGCATCCGTCTCGTGGTACTTGGCACTTGTCCTTTGGCATTCTCCCTCCCTGCCCGCTGCGCGAGATCAGCGCCTCGCCTCGCATGACGCAGGTGACCGGATGGGAGCTCCAGCGCATCTTCCAGACATCCGCACGTATGTGCCGGACCCGGCCGCGCACGGTCATCCGCCGCACCAATCCGCCGACCGCGGGGGCCACGTATCCAAAAGCGCGTAAACGCGCCAGTAGATGCGCGGCATGGCATGGGCCCGGGCACCCGATGCGCTCGCCGAGAACCTTGAAGGGTTCCCGGCGGGCGGCGAAGGGTGCTAAATTCACGGACATGGAAACGAAATCATCTCCCTCCAAGCGCGGCACCTGCGTGCTGTGCGACCGCTCGCTCGGCGCAGAGCCGGGGCGGCACAGCGGACCCAGCATCGGCTTTTGCCCCGGCTGCGCGGGCGACCTGGGCATCGTTCCCGTAGAGAACCTGCTGCACCTGGGCCCCGAGCAGTACGACCGCCTGCCGTTCGGCTTCATCACGGTAGACCTGGACGGCAACATCGTGGGCTTCAACGCCTTTGAGACGGCGTACAGCGGCCTGCGCGAAGAAACCGTGGTGGGGCGCAACTTCTTCGGCGACATCGCGCCCTGCACCTCGGTGCGCGAGTTCGAAGGCCGCTTTCGCGACATGATCCAGAGTGGCGGTGAAGCCGTGGCGCGCTTTCGCTACGTGTTTCGCTTCGCCGGCGGCGAGCGGCTGGTGCAGGTCTCCATGACCTTCATTGCCAGCGAGTCGCGCGGCATCATCATCGTGCGGGACCTGGACGCGGCCTGACGGGCGTGGACGGCTGTCCGTTCTGCGCCATCGTCCGCGGCGAGGCGCCGGCCAGCCGGGTGCTGCAGGACGCGCACTGCGTGGCGTTCCTGGACATCCACCCCGTGCGCCCCGGCCACACGCTCGTGGTGCCCCGCCGCCACGCCGTGTTCCTGCACGAGCTGACGGCCGTCGAGCGCGCCGCCCTGGCCGAGGCCGCGGCGCGCATCGGCGTGGCACAGGGCGCGGCGGGGCTGCCACGGCAGGGCGGCACCGTGCTGGTGAACGACGGCCCCGCGGCGGGGCAGCACGTTCCGCACGTGCACGTACACGTCATTCCCCGCGCCCGCGGCGACCTCGCGGCCGTGGCCCGCGCGTACGCGGCGCGCATCTTCAACCGTTTTGGCCGCGCGGCGGACCGGACGGCGCTCGACGCGCTGGCGGCCCGCCTCCGCGCACACCTCGCATCGCCCGAATCCCGTCCATGAGCAAGCACGCACTGCTGTTCCGCAAGCTGGGCATCATCACCGTCGTCATCCTCCTCACCGTGGTGCTGTTCGCCGTGTTCTCGCGGCTGGTCCCCGGCGCGCGCGTACCCGCGGCCGAGGCGTTCGCGCCCACGCAGGTGCTGGGGCTGTCGGTGGCGGCCCCGGGCCCGTTCCAGCCCATCCACGTGCCCATCCCGCAGCAGGTGCGCACCTCGGTGGAGCGCATCGAGAGCGCCGGGCGCAACGCGGGGCGCACGGAGCTGCGCGTGTCGCGGATGGAGTACAAGGCGGGCGTTCCGCTCAGCCTGGAGGGCTCCGCGCAGGGCGCCGTGGACGCCGTGCGCCAGAACCCGGCGGTGTCGGAGATGACGCACTCGCACGCGCCTGCGCAGGTGTCCGGCCTGCCTGCCGTCCGCACCACGTCGCGGTTCCAGGTTTCCGGCCGCCCCGCGCACGGCGAGATCCTCACCTTCCTGCATGGGCGCACGCTCTGGCAGGTGCAGGTGATGGGTCCCGCGAGCCAGGCGAAGGACATCGCGAAGCGCGTGGTGGAGTCGGTGCAGGTCCAGCCGTAGCGTCCCCGCAAGCGTCACGGTAGATGAGGACGCAGAGAACTGCGGAGACGGCAACAGATTGGATTCACACGGAGGGAACAGAGGTCATACCCTATTCCATGATTGATTGTGCATTCATGCTTCAAAGAAGCTCTCACAAAGGGGAGAAGGGGTCACGGGGAGCAGTTCCAGTCTCCTCTTTCCTTCGTGATCTCCGTCTCCCCCGTGCGAGGCAGGGGTAACCCCCTCGTATGCACAACCATCGTGCGATCCGGTAGGGTACCCGGATCCCCGATGGGTCGTGCACGTTCGCCTCGACGAGGGCCTCACCCGGAGGAAGCGAACCGTTTGTTCCCCGTGCCCCCTGTGGCCTCCGTGTGAGACAGCAGTTGAGATCCAGGTGCACACTCAATTGCGAGATTCGGTATCACAGGGGACTTCCGTCATCCTCTGTTCCCTCCGTGTGCGATTGCTGTTGCTGTTGCTGTTCTCGTCTTTTTCTCCGCGTCCTCCGCGCGTCCGCGTGAGGCCATCGTTGAAGCCGAGAATCCACCGCGATCCAACTCCATCAAAAAGGCCCCGCCCGCGGTTTTGCGGACGGGGCCTCGTCGTCATCTCACCACATTCCGCGGCTACCCCAGGCGCTTGGTCCACACGGCGACGGCGCCGCAGGATTCCGTGCCCCCACCCAGCTCCGGGGGGAGCGCGGCGGGGTCCACGTACACCTCGATCCCCTCCACCATCGTCTGGTCCACCGATCCGTCCAGTGCGGACGGACCCGCCTCGCCCGTGGAGGGCGTCAGCTCCAGTGGCTCGCCGTCCACGTACACGCGCAGGGGGCACCCCGTGCCGCGCGTAAGGAGCGTGCGGTGCTCGCCGTCCAGCCCGGCGCGCTGCTGCTCGATGCCGGGCGCCGTGGCGATGAGGTCGGTGATGTACCCGGGGCGCACCAGCTCCACGTGCATGCGGGTAAAGAACGCGCCCCTCCCCCACCGCTGCCGCGCGTAGTAGCCGTCCAGCGCGGGAGACGGCATCAGCTGCGTCCGCGCCAGGAACGCGAGCGGCGTGGCCAGCTCGCCGTGGGGTTGAAGCCGCACCTCCACGCTGCTGTACACGAACGCCTCCGTGCGGAACGGCGCGTCGACGTCCGCGTACCCCGGTGCGCTCACCTTGACCCGGTACTCGCCGAAACGGCGCAGATTGAAGCGAAAGGTGCCCAGCGAGTCCGCCGCCCGCGCGCCGATGCGCTGAAAGTACGGCCCCGTCACCTCCACGCGGGCCTGCGGAATGGCGGCGCCCGTGGAGTCGTCGCGCACCACGCCGTCCAGCCGGACCTGCGCCTGGAGAGGCGCGGCGGACGCGGCGAGCACGGCGGCGAGAAAGAGAAACGCGTAGCGCATACGGATCAAAAGCGACTTCGGGGGATGCGGAACGGCCCCGCGGATCTCGAAGATTGCACGATGCGGCCCGGCCCGCCAGCCCGTTCTGCGGCGATGCGGGACGCGGCGAGGCCCCACCCGCGCGCGGCGGGCAGGGCCCCGTTCACGCGGCGGACCGCGTCAGTAGATGTAGACCGGCGTTCCCACGGGCGCGTTGGCAAAGACGAGCTCGATGTCGTCGTCGAACAGCCGCACGCAGCCGTGCGTGCCCCAGAAGCCCACGGCCAGCGGATCGTTGGTGCCGTGGATGAGGATGCCGTCGCCCGTGTCGAGCTTGAACTTGCCCAGCACGTCCGGGATCTTGCGGTTCACCGTGCCGAACGGGGGGATGTACATCACCCCGCTGTACACCAGCGGCCGCTCGGCCGGGATGGTGTCGAACTGCCCGTCGCGAAGGATGCCCAGGTGCTGTCCCCGGCGCACCACGCGGCCGCCCTCTTCCAGCGCGATGCCGCCGGCCGGAAACTGGCGCAGGGGGCCGTCGTGCAGCCCCTCGTAGTGCCAGTCGGGCGGATTCCAGAGCGGATTCTCTTCCCTGGCGAGCACCGTCCGGCGCCCGCGCGGCGTGCTGAAGTCGCGCGACCCAATGCCGCGCGGCCCCCGAACCACGCCCATGCCCACGCCCGCCGCCGCCTCCACGAGCGTGTCGCGCCCGTTGATGAGCCACAGCTTGCGGTCGTAGATGGACACGACGATGCGCCGGCCGGTCGCCATGTTGGCGGCACGGCGCCAGCGCACCCACTCCAGGCTGTCCGCCCGGCTGGTGGGATGCGTGGGCGCGGGATCGGGGTTGTCCACGCCGATGCGGCGCAGACGGTCCGCCATGAGCTCCTCGCGCGTCACCAGTCCGGGACGGGCGTTGGCGGGCTCGGGAACGGTGTCGGGCTTTTGCTGTGCAGCCAGGGGGACCGCCAGGCACAGGGCCCCGGCGGCGGCCAGCCCCAGCACGCGGATGCGATGGGCCTGCGGGAACATCAGTGAAGACTCCTCACGGGTATACGGCGTTCTCACACAATGATTTGGCGAAAACATCCGCCGCGTCAAGTGGGGCATTCGATCAGACAGCGGGACGGTCCGGCGGCTTTCATCCTCCGGCCCAGCATTCATCAGGGCCGTACGGCGATGCACACCAGACGACGGGTCCGCGGTGCCGTCACATACCCCGCGGGCAGGATCCGTTCCGCCTGGGGCACCTGCTCCCTCCGTCCGCATCAGTCCCGCCCGTCACCCGAAGCGCGCGGCCAGCGACAGCAGGATGGCGACGGCCGCCGCCATCCAGACGATCCCCGTCGCCGCGTGCCCCGCCCGCCGCAGCCCGGTGCTCCCGGTCCACCGCGGCACGCGCGCATCGCCGGGGACCGCCAGCAAGCCGATCAGCACGCCCGCCAGCAGGCCGCCCGCGTGCGCGGCGTTGTCGATGAACCGGTAGGCCACCGCACCCACGACGGCGATGAAGGCAATGTTGATCAGCAGCCCCTTGAGAAAGCCCTCCGGCAGGCCGCGCTCAGCCGCTCCGCCTGCCGCACCCGCCGCCGCACGGAGGCGATCAGCAGCGCCAGCAGGACGCCCGCGACCACGGTCAGCATCAGGGCGAGCACGGGCGGGGTCAGCACCCAGAACGCCAGGATCAGCAGCGCCGAGCCGCCGGTGGTGATGCGCAGCTCGCGGCGGGTGCGGCCGGCAATCTCGTCCCGGAGCGCGTCGAGCACGAACGGCACCTCCCACGGCGGCACCATCTCCGGCGTCTCCGGCGACACGCCAGCGACGGCAGCGACCGCGTGCGCGCCAGGTGCAGCAGGTTCTGCCGGGTGCTGGCCACGGGCTCGCCCCGCGCGGACAGAAAGCCGTAGTCCGCCCCCTCCGGCTTGGGCCGCGGCGGATGCAGCTCCCGCCAGGTGCGGGGGAGCGCCCGCGCGTCTTCCTCGCCCCCCGCCGCACGGGATTGCCCGGCCCCGCCGTGCCCGTCCTCCCCTTCCGCCTCCGCCCGGGCGAAATCCGTCATCGTAATCCCTCTAAGAGCGTGTTGAGATTCTACTCCGTGACAAAGGCTGGGTTCGGTTGATTTCCTGAGGGAGCGCACGCCGATAACTCCAACGCACAGAGATCTTTGCGCGCGACCGAAGGATCTACTCCGCGCGGCTGGGGGGCGGGCCACCGTCGCGTTGCCAGCCCCTCGGTCATGCGGGCTAGATCAAGCGTGGGTAGAGTTTTAATCACACTCGAACAACGGGGGAACCGTGCAATCCACACGGCGGATGTGCGTTTCCATGGCAGATGTGCATCCGGCGCAACCATGACGCCCGTACCGGTGTTCAGGCCAGCCGCCGTCCATCCCCTGGCACGCTGTGTCAGTTGCGTCGCAGATGGGACACACCGGGTACGAAAACAGGTCACCGCAAAACGTCGGGTGTGGAGAGTCGATCCGCAAGCCCATACGTCGCAAACGCTTGCGAGTTTCGGAATCCCGTGCCGCGGCGGGTATGCCCGTTGCTTATCCCTGTGCCAGCGACCCGCCGCGTGCGGGCTTGTACCCGACCAGAACGCAGGCTCTCCACCCGCCGTCAGCTGCCCCGCCGCGCAACGTACGCAAGCCACGGCAGCCGCTGACATTCCCACGCGTCTCCCCCTCCGGCCGGCCCCCCTCTGCGGCCCCGGGCTCCCTCGCGAGCCCGGGGCCGCATCTCTTTGGTGAAGAAGTGACAAGTGCCCAGCGACAAGTGCCACGTGACAACGGACGAGTGCCGGCACGGACGCCGTGCTTCGTACCTGGCGCTTGGAACTTGCCCCTCCACACCTGCGCAAACGGCGGCGGATGCATAGATTACCGGCGAGCGCCGCGCGCCCGGGACGCGGCCCCGGCCCCATCCACCTTCCCGATCCCGCAGCACGATGAGCATCGCCGAGATCTTCGAAACCATGGAATACGGCCCCGCCCCCGAGAGCGCCTCGCCCGCGCTGCGCTGGCTGGAGGAGCGGGGGCGCACGTTCGGGCACCTCATCGGCGGCGAGTGGCGGGACCCGTCGGGCGGGGAGTACTTCGACTCGACGAATCCCGCCACCAACAAGCCCCTCGCGCGCATCGCCCAGGGCACCCCCGCGGACGTGGACGCCGCCGTGCGCGCCGCACGCGAGGCGCTCCCCGCGTGGCAGGCGCTCGACGGCCATGCGCGGGCCCGGTACCTGTACGCCATCGCCCGGCACGTGCAGCGCCACGCGCGCCTGTTCGCCGTGCTGGAGAGCCTGGACAACGGCAAGCCCATCCGCGAGTCGCGCGACATCGACATCCCGCTGGTGGCGCGGCACTTCTACCATCACGCCGGCTGGGCGCAGCTCATGGACACGGAGCTGCCCGGGCAGGTGGGCGTGGGCGTCATCGGCCAGATCATCCCCTGGAACTTTCCCATGCTCATGCTGGCGTGGAAGATCGCGCCGGCGCTGGCCATGGGGAACACGGTGGTGCTCAAGCCGGCGGAGTTCACCTCGCTCACGGCGCTGCTCTTTGCCGAGGTGTGCCGCGACGCGGGGCTGCCGCCGGGCGTGGTGAACATCATCACGGGCGACGGGCGCACGGGCGCGGCCCTGGTGGAACACCCGGAGGTGGACAAGATCGCCTTTACGGGCAGCACGGACGTGGGCCGCATCATCCGCGTGGCCACGGCGGGCACGGGGAAGAAGCTGTCGCTGGAGCTGGGCGGCAAGTCGCCCTTCATCGTATTCGACGACGCGGACCTGGAGAGCGTGGTCGAGGGCGTGGTGGACGCCATCTGGTTCAACCAGGGGCAGGTGTGCTGCGCGGGCAGCCGCATCCTGGCACAGGAGGGGATCGCCGACCGCCTGGTGGCCCGGCTGCGGGAGCGGATGGAGACGCTGCGCGTGGGCGACCCGCTGGACAAGGGCGTGGACATCGGCGCCATCGTGGCGCCCGTGCAGCTGCAGAAGATCACGGAGCTCGTGAACCAGGGGCGCGACGAGGGCGCCACGATGTGGCAGCCGTCGTGGAGCTGCCCGGCGGAGGGGTGCTTCTATCCGCCCACGCTGTTCACGGACGTGTCCCCGTCGTCCACCATCGCGCAGGTGGAGATCTTCGGCCCCGTGGTGGTGCTGATGACCTTCCGCACGCCGTCGGAGGCCGTGGCGCTGGCCAACAACACGGCGTTCGGCCTGGCGGCCAGCGTGTGGACGGAAAGCATCAATTTGGCGCTGGACGTGGCGCCCAAGGTGCTCGCCGGCACGGTGTGGGTGAACTCGACGAACCTGTTCGACGCGGCCGCCGGCTTCGGCGGCTACCGGGAAAGCGGGTTCGGGCGCGAGGGCGGCAAGGAAGGCCTGTGGGAGTACGTCAAGCCGCGCTGGGAGCTGGAGGGAAAGAACGGCGCCCCCGCGCGCCGGGACGAGAAGCGCGGCAAGCCGGCCAGGGCGGAGAAGTCGCGCGGCAACGGCGCGGGGCCCGTGCTGCCCCCCATCGACCGCACGGCCAAGCTGTACATCGGCGGCAAGCAGGCGCGGCCGGACAGCGGGTACTCCATGCCGGTCATGGGCGCCGGCGACCGGGTGCTGGGCGACGTGGGGCTGGGCAACCGCAAGGACGTCCGCAACGCCGTGGAGGCCGCGCACAAGGCGCGCGGCTGGGCCAGGGGCACGGCGCACAACCGCGCGCAGGTGGTCTACTACCTGGCCGAGAACCTGGCCGCCCGCGCGGACGAGTTCGCCCGCCGCATCGCGCAGATGACAGGTGACGACGCCGGCGCCGAGCGCGAGGTGGAGTCCAGCATCCGCCGCCTGTACACGTACGGCGCCTGGGCCGACAAGTACGACGGCCAGGTGCACGCCACGCCCCTGCGCAACGTGACCATCGCCATGAACGAGCCCATCGGCGTCGTCGGCGTGGCCTGCCCCGACACGGCGCCGCTGCTGGGCTTCATCTCCGCCGTCATCCCGGCCGTGGCCATGGGCAACGCCGTCGTCGTCGTGCCGTCGGAGCGCTGGCCCCTGGCGGCCACGGACTTCTACCAGGTGCTGGACACGAGCGACGTGCCCGGCGGCGTGGTGAACATCGTCACCGGCAAGCGCGACGAGCTGGCCGAGACGCTGGCCTCGCACGACGACGTGGACGCCCTGTGGTACTTCGGCACGGCCGAGGGGAGCACGATGGTGGAGCGGCTCAGCGCGGGGAACATGAAGCGCACGTGGGTGAGCTACGGCCGCGAGCGCGACTGGTTCGATGCCGAGCAGGGCGAGGGCCGAGAGTTCCTGCGCCAGGCCACCCAGGTCAAGAACATCTGGGTGCCGTACGGGGAATAAGGAATGCGGGCCCGCATCTCCGGGCGCCTGTAGCCGTGGAGGGACACATGAATCAGTCGGTAACGATCCGGCGGGAAGGCGGCGCCCTTGCCGTCGCCATCCCGGAAGACGCGGCGGAGCAGATGCACGTCGGGGACGGCGACAAGCTTTACCTCGTGCAAACCGACCACGGACTGGCGCTCGTGTCCACCGCGCCATCATCCAGCGAGTCCGACTCGACGGGCACTACGACCGCGCCGTCCTCGCCGCCGCGGATGCGGACCACGTCCCGGCCGTGAAGTTCCTGGGCGGCCGGATGAAGCAGATCACCTACGCGTGGTTCCGCGGCCAAGCCAGCGAGCTGCGGAACGCCTGCTGGAACCACGTCCACTTCGACGACCTGATGCCAGACCTTCTGGCGGACGGGAGCGTGGGACGAGCCGCCTAGCACCGCTGGAGATGGCGTGCCCTGAACGCGGCCGGGCGCGGAGACTCACGTCCCCGCGCCGGTCTACGTTTCCCCGTCGGCTGCGGCCGCCGTCGACTCAGGCGTTGACGGGCTCCTCGGCCACGAAGGGGATCGCCACCTTGCCGGCCTGCGTGGCGCGGCGCGTCAGGTGGTGCTTTACGCGCTCCAGGAAGAAGTCCCACGGAAAGTTCTTGCCCGGGTCCGTGTGGTCGGACTTCTTGAACACGGCCGACACCTGCGCGTGGCCCACGAGCCCCTTGCTCTGCTTGTCGCCCAGCTGCCCGTTCGTGAGCTGCCGCACGGGGATGTCGTACTTCAGGCAGTACTGCGCGGCGGCGTCGGCGCCGCGGTCCATCAGCAGGACGCCGTAGGGATCCAGCCACTGCGCGCGCGTCTGCTTGGCGAACCCGGTGAGCTCGATCTGGATGCCGTCGCTGTTGGCGCCCGGGGCCGCGAACGCCACGTCGTTGTCCAGCACGCACTGCACGATGCTGTTGCTGTCCACGCAGATGTGCGCGGACTTGATGGTGCTGGTGTTCGCGAAGTCCCGCGCGATGACCTCGGCCGCGTCCTTGGTCTCGGGGAACTCCATGTCGTGGATGACGATCACCCGCACGGCGCGCCGGCCCTCGATCTTCTTGAAGTGCCGCGCCCTGACGAACGGCCAGTTCTCCGTCTCGAACACGTGGTCCATGCTGCCTCCCTGGCGTAAAGGTGTACCCGCACAATGAAGAGGTCCGCGGACACGGCGGTGTTCTGGAAGGGTCGTTGGGGGGAGAGCCTGCGAGTACGCGCGGACGCATGCATAGGATGCTGCGCCACCCGCCGGAGGTCAATCCTTTTCACGCCGGCACGCGCGGAACGGCACCATCGCTCGGGATCCGGCTGCAGAGGACACGGTGCATCGCCGTTCCGGGGCACGGGCACCCGTCGCGCGCGGCACGCGTTGTCCGTAGTATTCCCCACAGGGAGGGGACGACACGGCGCCGGAGAAAGTCATGGCGGAGGACGGCACGGTGGGCACGGACCGGGGGGCGGGCGGAACGGAACGCGGGCGGGGCACCTCGCGCAGGGAGGCGGATGCCGATCTCATGCTCTACCGCAAGCTCGTGGAGAACGTGCACGACTACGCCATCTTCGCCCTGGACCCCGAGGGGCACATCATCACCTGGAACGCGGGCGCCCAGCGCTTCAAGGGGTACACGCGCGACGAGATCGTGGGCCAGCACTTCTCCGTCTTCTACCCCGCGCACGAGCGCGCGGCCAACAAGCCGGAGTGGGAGCTGGTGGTCGCCGCCCGGGAGGGTACGTACGAGGAGGAAGGGTGGCGGGTGCGCAAGGACGGGTCGCGCTTCTGGGCGGGCGTGCTCATCACCGCGCTGTATGATGACGATGACGGCGAGGTCGTGGGCTACGCCAAGGTCACGCGCGACCTGACGGAGCGCCGCGCGGCGCAGCAGCGCGCCATGGACGACGCACGCCGCATTGCCGCGGCCGAGGCGTCCAGCCGCGCCAAGATCGAGTTCCTGACCTCCATGTCCCACGAGCTGCGCACGCCGCTCAACGCCATCGGCGGCTACGCGGAGCTCCTGTCCATGGGCGTGCACGGCCCCGTGACGGAGGAGCAGGCGCGGGACCTGGAGCGCATCACCGTGAGCCAGCGCCACCTGCTGGCCATCATCAACGACATCCTGAACTACAGCCGCATCGAGGCCGGGGAGCTGGCGTACGAGAGCGGCCCCGTACCCCTGGAGCGCTGTCTCGCGGACGTGGCGGCCATGGTGCTGCCGCAGGCGGTGCTGCGCGGCGTGGAGCTGG
>DASQZE010000594.1:0-8437 GCA_035638875.1 Longimicrobium sp. | reverse complement strand
TCACACGGAGGCCACAGGGGGCACGGGGAACAAACGCTTCGCTTCCTCCGTGTAATACCGGATATCCGAGTTGAGTGTGCACTCAAAGTTTTATGGAGGGGCTTCACGCGGAGAGCGCGGAGGACGCGGAGAACAGAATGAGAAACAGCAATCGCACACAGAGGAACAGAGGTAACGGAGTACGACGAAGTTCCTCTGTTGCCCCTGTTCCTCTGTGTGATTTCAATCCGTTGTTGTCTCGGCAGTTCTCCGCGCCTCCGCGTGAGACGGCAGTAAAGCTCCGTGTGCACGATGAATCGTGGAGTTCGGTATCACGCGAAGACGCGGAGGGCGCGGAGAGTGATCTCCGCGCCCTCGCTGTATTGTGCCAGACTCCTGCGTGCGAAGCGGATCAGCGCCCGATCTCGGGAATGCCCAAGGCGCGGCAAATCTTCTTTGCGAGCACATCCGCCACTTCGGCGTGACGAGGCACTGCTTCTACGGCACCGGTCGCCGGGTTGTACACCATAGGGAGTGTGCACCACCTTCACGCTTCAGATAGCATCCATGAAGCCGCAGGTGCCGCAGGAGCGCGCCGCGCTTCATCCAACGAGAACCGTTTCACGCACAGCGTCCACGGGGACCCCGCGAAGTCCGTCTTCGCGGCGATCTTCAAGGATCAACTCGATGGCCTGACGAAGACTGTCCAGGCACTCATCCTTAGATTCTCCCTGTCCGTTGGCACCTGGAATCTCAGGGCAGTAGGCGACGAACCAGTCACCTTCCCGCTCGATGATCGCCGTAAACTCGTTCCGCATTTCTCGTCCTGCTGATGAGGAAGCGTGAGCGCGCCGACTTCGGTACCATACAAACTTAACGCAACACGAGAGGAAGCCAAGCCCTAAGCAGACGCGGAAAATCCTCGAAAACTGTGCGAGGCTTCAACGGCTGGAGCTTCGCTCCGGTGCACCCCGGCGGCCTGGCACGGGCAGTCCGCGCAGGCGGACTTTGCGACTTTTTAGCGGCGAATTCATTCGCTCGGCCTGAGGCCGGCATCCTGCGCGGAGATGATCCGTTCACGATGCCTTCATCCCTCGTCCCGCGTCGTCCACCTCACCCCGCAGCGGACTCGTCCGGCGCCGCATCGGGGACGCCCCGGGGATGGTCGTCGTCGTCAGCGGTCAGGTCCACGGAAAGGGCGAAGCCCGAGAGCATCTCGCGCACGTCCTCCAGCGTGGCGCCGGGATGGCGCTCCAGGATCAAGGCCACGATCCCCGCCACGTTGGGCGCCGCGAAGCTCGTCCCGTGCTTCACCACCCGCTGCCCGCCCACCCACAGCACGGGCTGCTCCACGCCCCACGCCTCGCACTCCATCGCGTGCTCCGGCCGGTACCGAAAGTGGTACGGCGACTCGAAGCGCGCGGCCGAGACGCCGATCACGTTCTCGAAGATGGCCGGATAGCTCCAGTCGTTGGCGTTGTGCCCCGCGGCCACCACGATGATCCCCGCCCGGCGCGCCTTTTCGCAGGCAGCGTACAGCGGGTGCAGCGTGCCCTCCAGGCGCGTGCCCAGGCTCACGTTGATCACCTGCACCCCCGCCTCCAGCGCCCACAGGAGCGCCGCGTGCAGCGTCCCCGGCGAGGTCTCCAGCACCTTGCCGAACACCTTTACCGGCACCACCCGCGCGTCCGGCGCAATGCGCAGGATCAGGTCCGCGCAGGCCGTGCCGTGGCCCAGCACGTCGGCGTCGTCGTCGTTGCGGGCCATGGCGAAGTCGTCGGCCGGGTCCACGAACCCCACGCCCGGCAGCACCCGCGGCTCGTCCAGCGACCGGTCCCACCCGCTGTCGATCACCGCCACGCGGATCCCCTTGCCCGTGGCGCCGCCCAGCGCGTCCGCCACCCACGCCGGCGCCTGCAGCGCGCCCGCCTCGTCCCTCGCGTCCACGGTATCCGTCACTTGCGGTCCAGCCTCTCCATCAGGTAGCTCCACCCCAGCTCGGCAATGCGGCCGGAGCGGGTGATCACGTTGGCGCTCACGCTGTAGCCGCGCCGAAACTTGTCGAGCGCCGCGCGGTCCGCCTGCCCCCGCTCCAGGGTGGCGACCACGCGGTACACGCCCGGCCCCGCCGGCGACGCGGCCGCGCTCCCCGCGCCGGAGGCCTCCGAGCCCGAGCCCACGGGCGACTGGGCCACGAAGCTCACGCGGGCGTCCAGCTGCGTGCGGTCCTTTTCGCTGAAGGCCTGCACCTCGATGCGCACGGGGTCGCCCACGGCAATCTTGTTCACGTCGCGCTCGGGGACCAGCATGGTCACCCGCCACTCCCCCTGCTCCCCAACCTCCATCAGCGTCTGCCCCTCGGCCACGTACGAGCCGCGCAGCCGCTCCAGCTGGTCGGTGAGCACCACGCCGTCGCTGGGGGCGCGGATGGTGGCCCGGGCCATCCGCTCGCGCACCTCGCGCATCTGCGCGTCCAGCCGCTCCATCTCCGCGCCCGCCTTCTGCTGCTCGTACGTGCGCAGCCCCAGCATGTCCGTCTCGGTGCCGTTCAGCCGGATGTCCGCCTCGGCGGCGCGCACCTCGCCCACGGCGCCGTCGATGGCCACGTGCCGCCCCACGGGATACGAGGCCAGCAGCGAGTCCACGTTGGTGCCAAAGCCGTGCTCCACCATCCGCTGCAGCAGCGCCGCGCGGGCCGTGCCCAGCCGCGCCTGGGCCGATGCGCGGCGGTCCTGCTGCTGCCGCAGCTCCATGGGCGCGCTGGCGGCGCTGCGGTTGCGCTCGATGGAGTAGGAGCGGTGCTGGGCCTCCAGCTGGCGCAGCTGCGTCTCCAGGGCCAGCACGTCCAGCTCGGCGATCACGTCGTTGGCCTTAACGGTGTCGCCGCTCGCCACCAGGATGTTGCGCAGCGAGCCGGCGGCCTGCGCGCGCACGGGCCACACGCGCACGGGCTCCAGCACGCCGGCCGACTTCACGGTCACGTCCATCTTGACGACCAGCGAGACGATGAGCGCGCCCACGAAGATCGCCGCGATCACGAGCAGCGTTATGGAGACGGCGCGCTTGACGAAGCGTCCGCCCGGCTGCCCCTCGTCGCCCAGCTCGGGCAGGCGCAGCGGGATCACCTTGGCTGCGGCGGTGCTGGTTTCGCTCATGGTCGTGGTTCTGAATCCGGTACGGCGGTGACTGCGACTGCCTGGACGGGGGTGCTTCAACGGAAACTGCTGGATCGGGGCGTGTCCCCCGCAGGCGGGGGCCGGGCTGCGCGCGCCGTAGGCAACGATACGACCGTTGCCAACGGCGCCGAGCCCCCTCCGCAGGCCGGCACGATACTGCTGTGCCGGCCTGCTCCGGGTTTTCGGCCCTGCGGGCGCGCATCCCTCACGCAACGGCAACGGCAACTTCAACGGCGAAAGGCAACGGCAACGGCGAAGGGCAACGGCAACGGCGAAGGGCAACGGCGCCCGCTTCGCGGGGCCCCTCACCCCCCGGCCCCCTCTCCCGCAAACTGCGCGGGAGAGGGGGAGAACTTTGCGCTCCGGCTCGAACTTTCGTCGGGGGAAAGCTCGCCTCCGCGGACGGATTTCGTCCGTGCGATCCTCCCTCCCCCACGCAGTTTGTGGGGGAGGGTCGGGGAGGGGGGCGCCCGCCCGCGCGGCCAATCCCGCCGCTACCGCCGGACGCCTGGCTTTTTCACCCCACCGGCGCCACGGCGCGCAGTCGGCGGCCGTCGTCCACGGAGTCGGCGCCCAGCATGGTGCGGTAGATCTCGCAGTCCCGAAGCAGGTCGGCGTGCGTGCCCGCGGCCGCCACGGTGCCGCCGTCCATCACCACGATCTGGTCCGCCAGCGACGCCGTCTGCACGCGGTGCGTGACGAAGATGACGGTCTTGTCGCCCACCCGCGAGAACAGGTCGCGCAGGATCTCCGTCTCCGTGGACATGTCGATGTTGCTCGTGGCCTCGTCCAGCAGCAGGATGCGCGAGTCGCGGATGAGGGCGCGCGCCAGCGACAGCCGCTGCCGCTGCCCGCCGCTGAGCGTGGAGCCCCACTCGCCCACGGGGGTTTCGTACCCCTGCGGCAGCTCCAGGATCAGCGACTCCAGCCGGCACAGCCGCACGGCATCGTCCACGGCGGCGCGGGTGGCGCCCTCGGCCCCCATCGTCAGGTTGTCCCAGATGCTCCCCTGCATCATGGCGAACTCCTGCCACACCACGGAGACCTGCCGGCGCAGGTCCGGCAGGCTGATGCTCGTGCCCGGGACCCCGTCGAAGAACACCTGTCCCGCCGTGGGCTCCTCCATGCGGGTGATGAGCCGCAGCAGCGAGCTCTTGCCCACGCCGCTGTGGCCCACCACGGCCGTGATCATCCCCCGGGGAAAGTGCACGTTCACGCCGTGCAGCACGTTCTTTTCCGCCGAGTAGCCGAACGCCAGGTCGCGCAGGCGGATGTCGCCCTCCAGCACGTGCTTGATGGGCGGAATGGGCACGTAGGCGGAGCTGGGGTCCTGCTCCGTGGGCATGTCCAGGTACTCGAACATGCGCCCCAGGTTCACGGCGGACTGCTGAAAGTCGCTGAACAGGGTGGTGATCTGCGCCAGCGGGTTGTACAGGTAGCCCACGTACGCGCTGAAGGCGATGTAGTCGCCCAGCGTCATTTCCCCGTTCAGGATGAGCCGCCATGCGTACCAGGTGTACAGCGCCGTCCCCAGCGAGCGGATGATGCCGTTGAGGCCGTTGAAGATCTGCCCGTATCCGCCGGCCTTGAGCTGCACCGTGAGCGCGCCCTTCATCTGCTGCTCGGCGCGGTTGTACACGTAGTGCTCGCGGGCCAGTACCTTGAGGGTGCGGATGTGGCTGAGCACCTCTACCTGGAAGGCGCCCAGGTCCGCGTACGCCTCCGCACTCTTCTTCCAGTACCGCCGCATGATGCGCGCGCTGAGCGTGGTCAGCAGCACCGTGGCGGGAATGGTGATCAGGGAGACGATGGCCAGCTTCCACTGCAGCAGGAAGAGGAACGGCGGCACCAGCAGCAGGTACGCGCCGTTCACGAACAGCGTCTCGAACACCTTGCTCACGCTCTGCAGCGAGCTGCGCACGTCGCCGAAGCGGCTCATGATCTCGCCCACGCGGTGCTCGTCGAAGAACCGCGGGCGAAGGTGCTGCAGGTGGTTGAAGAAGAGCAGGCTGGTGGCGTTGCTCAGGTGCGCCGTGGTGTAGCTGGTAAAGTAGCCGCGGATGGCGCCCATGACGGTGGAGCCCACCGACACGGCCAGCGTGCCGCCCACCAGCACGTGCATGAGCGTCACGTTGCGGGTGGGGTACACCTCGTCGATGAGCAGCTTGGAAAGGTACGGCGTGACCATTCCGAACAGGCCCAGCACAATCCCCAGCACCATGCCCTTGGCCAGCGCCCCCCAGTAGGGACGGATTACGTGCAGCAGCCGCATGAACTGCTGAAACGCCTCGCGCAGGGGCGGGATGTCGGCGTGCTGTGGAGGAGGCATGCGAACGACCTTCGGAAAAAAGCGCCGGGGGCCGGGGCACCCCGGACGGAGAAGTTCAGGCTCGGCCAGGCGGGCGACGTTTTACGCCAGCCCGTAAAATAACCACGACATCGGCTCCACGCACCTGCGGGAGAAAAAGAGTATCAAGTGCCCAGTCCCAAGTGCCGAGTATATGGCACTCGGCACCTGGTACTGGGCACTTCTCCTCACACCGCGCCCACCAGCCCCGTTTCCAGCTCCACGAAGCCGGCGCGGTAGGCCTGGGAAAGCTGCTCCACCACGCGGTCCTCCAGCCAGCCGCGCTCCGGCGCGCCGTCGCCGCTGTTCACGGCCTCGGCCACGGTGTCGATCACCTCGTCCACGCCGGCGGGCTCGCGCACCGTCTGCAGGATGAGCGCGGCGAACGGGCTCAGCCGGCGCAGCATCACGCGCCCGGCCGCGAACTGGGCCAGGTAGTACACGTCGTCCTCCTCCGGCGGGGTGGCGGGGTCCTCCGCCTCCAGCCAGGCGTCCCAGTCCCAGCGGGTGGTCACCACCCGCGCCCGCGGCGACAGCGACACGCGCCCGTCACGCCACTCCACCTCGTCCTGCGGCAGGCGGCCCAGGGCGTCCAGGAACTCCGTCGTGTAGTCCGGAACGCCCAGCACCAGCTCCCAGCGGGTACGGTCCACCAGCAGGGCGTCCTCCAGCTGCGCGCGGCGTTCGGCGTCCGTCTCCGCGGCCGCCCGGCCCGTCAGCGCGGTGTACGCGGCCGCGCCGTCGCTTTCCACGGGCGCGGGACCCATGGGGCGCGACGGCACCGTGGCGTCCGTGTCCACGCCCAGGGCGCGGAACAGGCGCAGCGTACGGCCAAAGTGCTCGTCCACCGTGCGCGACTGCAGGCCGGCGTAGCCCTCGGCCCCGGCCCGGCCGCCCTGCGCCGCGCGGTCGTCCGGCGCGGTGATGAACAGCGGCGAGGGCACCTCCGGCCGCGCCAGGCGCAGCAGGAACATGCCGATGCCGCTTTCGCCCAGCAGCAGCCCCGGGTCCGACACGCCGCCCATGGTGCCGCAGGGCCACGGCTCACCCGTGTCCTCGTACCGCTCGATTCCGGCCAGCGCCGTGGCATGCGCGGCGCGCAGCAGCTCCGGCTCGCCCAGCATGCGGGCGCCTTCCATCAGCGTCTCGGCGTTGCCGCCGCGGCCGTGGCACAGGGAGAAGTTCATCCCCAGCTCGTCCGTGAGCGAGCGCTCCACGCTCACGAACGAGGCGCGCGCCTCTTCCAGGTACAGCGGGTCGCCCAGCAGCTGGTACGCGCGCAGGCGCGAAAAGCCGATCCCCGGCGCGCCGTGGCACCAGGCGGACATGTAGCGCGGCGGCTGCGGGGGGAGCGGGTTGTTGGAGCGCATGCGGTCGCGCAGCTCGTCCATCCGCCCCTCGAACTGGTACTCGCCCAGCTCCGTGTGCCGCAGGTCCGGCCAGTTGCTCTCGTGCTCGCTGAAGAAGGCGCGCTCGTACAGGAACGCCTGCTCCGCCGCGTACCGGTACTGCCCCTCGCCCGTGGCCGCGTACAGCTCCAGCAGGCCGTGGCCGATCCCCGCCGCGCCGTGGGCGTAGCCGCACAGGTTGCGGATGGAGCTGCTGCGCATGGTGGCCCACGACATCCCCTCGGGGTCGCGCGTGGCCGTGGCGATCAGCTGGTCGCCCAGCCCGCGGGCAATGCCCAGCACCAGCTCGCGATCCACGTGGCCGGCCATGGCCAGCAGGGCCGGGATGGCCCCGCCGCCGCCCGCGATCACGTCCATCCCCATGTCGCGCGCCTCGTTGCCCGCGAGCGGACGCAGCAGCGCCTCGGCGCGGGCAAAGAGCTCGGGGCGGTCCAGAAGCTCGCCCACGCGCACGGTGGCGTACGCGATGCCCACGCGGCCGCTGTGGTAGCCGAAGCTGCTGTCGGCCGCCTCCTCGCCCTCGCGCAGGCCGAATTCCACGGCGCCCAGGGCGGCGCGGGCCAGCTCTGGATCCGTCCGGTCCGTGGCGGCGTGCAGCTCCGCCAGGAACAGCGCCATCCCCACGGTGCCCTCGTACAGCGTCCCCGACGCCGTGGCGGCCACGGCGCGGCGCACGCCCGGGTTGGCGCGGTCCGGCGACATCACCTGCCAGGTGCACGCGTCGCCCTCCCACTGGGCCAGCGACGCGACCCGCCGGCCGATGCGTACGGCGGCGTTCAGAAAGGTGTCCGGGGTGGCGGAAAGCTGCGTATCCATCGGCGTCGTCGGTGTTTGCGGGATGACGTGGAGGACGGGCCGGATGCCGGCCCGCCGGGTCGTTCAGCAGTACGGTTCGGAGCACGCCGCCGACGGGCACGCCCCGGAGCAGCGGATGACGCTCTCGCACGTGTCCGTCGGCTTCTCGTGCCCCCGCACCGTCCCGGGCGCACCCGCGAACGCCGGCGAGGCCACGAACGTCTCGATCTGCAGCACGTCCAGGTTCAGCTTCTTCATGGCAGCGGCTCCTTCATGAGGGTCGCCGCGGAACCACCCGCGGCGGTGCGCCGTGGCGGCCCGGGCACCACGCCCGGGACCGCCGCGGAGATCAACAGATCTGCGGTCCCTGGGTGGTGCCGCCGCAGCCGAACTGCAGGTCGCAGGTGGCCTCGCCGTTACAGGTGCCGCACATGGTGGCGCCCGGCGCGCACGTGCCAGCCTGGCCGCAGGTGACCTGGTGCTGCGTGCAGAGGTTGGACGGCCCGCCCGTCTCGCAGTTCGGGTCAAAGGAGGTGCCGCATTCGTTCGCGGCACAGGACTGCATCCCCGCCATGGTGGCGCACTGGAGATGGCACGAGTCCCCCCCCTCGGTAGCGTGGCCCATGACGGTGCCCCGGCTGGCCGGCTGCGCCGTGGTGGTGAACGATTCGATGTGCAGGTCCTCGAGACGGAGCTTCTTCATGGAGCCTCGATCTGGCGATGGGCGGGAT
>DASQZE010000593.1:0-2848 GCA_035638875.1 Longimicrobium sp. | reverse complement strand
GCCCCCACCCGGGCTCGTAAACCTCGCCCACCCTCCCCCAAAAACCCCTGGGGGAGGGTGGGGAAGGGCAGAGTAGTCAAAGTGGTCGAAGCTCCGGACCACGAAGTTCTCCCCCTCTCCCCGAGGAACGAGGGGGGAGGGGGGAGGGGGCCGGGGGGTGGGGCCCTCCGCCGGTGCACGCAGTCCGCAACGTGCACCGGCCTGTACCCAACTGATGCAGTTCAACCTCCCCCAGGGGTTTTTGGGGGAGGTGCGAGCCTAAGCGAGCGGAGGGGGCGTCCGACGGATGCCCGCCTTCCGCAGACCGATATCGACCGAGTTCAAGTCCGTTCAGTCAGTTCAAGTCAGTTCAGTCAGTTCCAAGCCCGACCCTGGACCCACGCGCCCCTGCAAGGCCGCGGCGGCATACACCCCGAAGGAGCACCGAGATGAGCAGCGACCCGACATCCGCCTACCCCAGCACCGCCGTGGCCGTCATCGGCATGGCGGGGCGCTTTCCCAAGGCCGCCGACGTGGACCAGTTCTGGGCCAACCTGCGCGACGGCGTCGAAGGCATCAGCTTCTTCAGCGACGACGAGCTGCGCGCGTCCGGCATTCCCGACGAGCAGCTGTCCGACCCCAACTACGTCAAGGCGCGCGGCTACATCGAGGACGTGGACCGCTTCGACACCTCGTTCTGGAACTACACCGTCAAGCAGGCGCAGGTGATGGATCCGCAGATCCGCCTGTTCCTGGAGACCAGCTGGCAGGCGCTGGAAGTGGCGGGCTACGACCCCAACACCTACGAGGGGTCCATCGGCGTGTACGGCGGCGCATCGGCCCCCACGTACCTGCTGTACCACATGCTGCGCGATCCCAAGCTGGTGGCCGGCACCAACCACTGGCACCGGATGATCTACACGCAGAACGACTACCTCACCACCCACGTCTCGTACCGCATGGGCCTGCGCGGCCCCAGCATGAACGTGCAGACGGCGTGCAGCACCTCGCTGGTGGCCGTGCACCAGGCCGTGCAGGCGCTGCTCAGCGGCGAGTGCTCCATCGCCCTGGCCGGCGGCGTGTCCCTCTTTCACCCCAGCAAGCGCGGCTACCTGTACGAGGAGGGGCACATCCTGTCCCCCGACGGCCACTGCCGCGCCTTCGATGCCGAGGCCGGAGGCACGCTGGAAGGCGAGGGCGTGGGCGTGGTGGCCCTCAAGCGGCTGGACCAGGCGCAGGCGGACGGCGATCCCGTGCTGGCCGTGATCCTCTCCACGGCCGTGAACAACGACGGCAGCGCCAAGGTGGGCTTCACGGCCCCCAGCATCGACGGCCAGGCCGACGTCATCACCGAGGCGCACGCCGTGGCCGGCATTACCCCCGCCGACCTGCAGTACATCGAGGCGCACGGCACCGGCACGTCGCTGGGCGATCCCATCGAGGTCACGGCCCTCAAGCAGGTGTTCCGCGCGGCGGGCACGGAGGGCAAGGGGATCTGCGCGCTCGGTGCGGTGAAGACGAACATCGGCCACCTGGACGCGGCGGCGGGTGTGGCGGGGCTCATCAAGACCGTGCTCTCCCTCAAGCATCGGCAGATGCCCGCCACGCTGCACTTCAAGAAGCCGAATCCCAAGCTGGAGCTGGAGGACAGCCCGTTCTTCGTGAACGACCGGCTGCGCGACTGGGAGGTGCCCGAGGGCACGCCCCGCCGCGCCGGCGTGAGCTCGTTCGGCATCGGGGGCACGAACGCGCACGCCATCGTGCAGGAGGCGCCGGCGCCGCAGCCCTCCGGCCCCGCGCGTCCGTGGCACCTGCTCATCCTGTCGCACATGACGGAGAACGGCCGCGAGCAGATGACGCAGAACCTCGTCCGCTGGCTGGAGGAAAACCCCGACGCCAACATGGCCGACGTGGCGTTCACCCTGCAGGCCGGCCGCCGCTTCTTCCGCCAGCGCCGCACGCTCGTCTGCAGCGACCGCGACGATGCCCTGCAGGCGCTGCGGACGATGGATCCCACGCGGGTCAACACGCAGCTGGACCCGCACATCATGACGCCCGTCACCTTTCTGTTCCCCGGCCAGGGCGCGCAGTACGTGGGGATGGCGCGCGAGGTCTACGGCCAGGAGCCCGTCTTCCGCCGGGCGATGGACGAGTGCTGCGAGATCCTCCGCCCCATGCTCGGCCTGGACCTCCGCGACGTCATCCACTCCGCGGCCGGCGCGACGAAAGAGGCGACGGACGAAGCGGCGGAGCGGCTGAAGCAGACCGCGCTGACGCAGCCCGCGCTCTTCGTCATCGAGTACTCGCTGGCCCGCCTCCTTCGCCACTGGGGCTACACGGCGGAGTCCATGATGGGCCACAGCATCGGCGAGTACGTGGCCGCGTGCCTGGCCGGCGTCTTCTCGCTGGAGGATGCCCTGCGCCTGGTCGCGGAGCGCGGCCGGCTGATGCAGGAGATGCCGCACGGCGCCATGCTCTCCGTCTCCCTGGCGGAGGCGGAGCTGCGCGCCATCCTCCCGGAGGCGCTGGACCTGGCCGCCATCAACGGCCCGGAGCTCTGCGTGGTCGCCGGCCCGTCGGAGGCGGTGGATGCGTTCCAGGCCGTGCTGGACGGCCGCGGCGTGCGCTGCCAGCGGCTGCACACCTCGCACGCCTTCCACTCGCGGATGATGGATCCCATCGTCGCGCGCTTCGAGGACGTGGTGCGGACGGTGGAGATGCACCGGCCGGAGCTGGCGTACCTCTCCAACGTGACGGGAACGTGGATCACCGAAGAGCAGGCGCGCGATCCCGGCTACTGGGGCCAGCACCTGCGCGGCGCCGTCCGCTGGGACGACGGGCTGCGCACCCTCATGGAGGAGCCGGACCG
>DASQZE010000592.1:0-7022 GCA_035638875.1 Longimicrobium sp. | reverse complement strand
GGATCTACCGTCCCGCGATTGACCGTCGCCCCGGGAACCAAAACCCGCCCGCAACGGATTCCTTCGCCGTTTGCATCTCCGCCCGCGCAGTCGTCAACCGCGGCCATTCCCGCCTTCATCCGAGTCTCCGGCGCGGGCACGCTTTACTGATCGCGATCAGGTGGATGATGTGCTCGGGCAAGCCTCCGCCTCCGCAGCCACGATCATGCCTCCCAAAAAAGCGCGGATCCATCCAAGTCTCCGTCACGGGCACAGTCTTACTGATCGCGATCAGGTGGATGATGTGCCCGGGCAAACCTCCGCCTCCGCTACGCCGATCAGGCCTCTCCAAAAACGCGGATCCATCCGAGTCTCCGGCGCGGGCACGTTCTTACCGACCGCGATCATGTGGATGATGTGCCACGGCAGGCATCCTCCTCCGCAGCCGCGATTGTGCCTCTTCGAAAAAACGCGGATGGCCGTCCCCTCGCCGGCAGCGGCGGATCTACCAAGGGCCTGATGCATCCTGCCGCTCGCCGCCTTCGCCTCCGGTCCGCGATCGAATGTCGCGATGGCAATCAACCGGTACGGCGACTCTCGCAACATCGCGGTGCGGGATGGATGCGCCGCGACGTCCGGTTGCGGATCGGCCGAGTCGTGCACGAGGCCAGAGATCCTTGGCAGATCGGTGGCTGCCGGCGAGGGGACGGCCATCCGCATTTTTTGCAGGGGACGATATTGGGCTCACGGAGCGGCAGTTCACCCATGCACAGATCCACCTGATCGCGATCCGTAGAAGCCCGCCCGGGTGAGATGCCGAGAGTGTTTGCGGGGCTGCCGGCGAGGGGGCGGCATCCGCGTTTTTGCACGGCAGGATGTCGGCAGCAAGGAACGGATGTTCGCCATGCACAGATCCACCTGATCGCGATCCGTAAAAGCAGGCCCGGGCGAGAAGCCGCGAGTGTTTGCGGGGCTGCCCGCGAGGGGACGGCATCCGCGTTTTTGCACGCGCAGGATGGCGGCAGCCGGGCGCGGAACCTGGCCGGGGCACAGATCCACCTGATCGCGATCCGTAGAAGCAGGCCCGGGCGAGAAGCCGAGCGGCTTTGGCGAGTGCACGCCGGCACGGTTCGGACCGCCTCCGCTCGCCGGAAGAGATGCGCACGGATGGGTCATCCGCCCCATGTGCCGCGGGGCGCGGATGAGCATCATTCACCCCGTCCACCGGACGATGCGTGAACCCCGATGCAAGGCCCTCCCGATGATCACCCAGACGCTCACCGCCCGCACCATTCTCCTCGTGGACGACGAAGAGGCGAACCTGGACCTGCTGGAGGGCTTCCTGTACTCCGACGGATATCAGAACCTCGTCCGCACGTCCGATTCGCGGCAGGTGACGGCGATGATGGATGCGCACCGGCCGGACCTGGTGCTGCTGGACCTGCACATGCCCCACAAGGACGGCTTCCAGGTTCTCCGCGAGCTGCAGGACCGCGGCGACGGCGACGACTACGTCCCCGTGCTCGTCCTCACGGCCGACGTCACGGCGGGGGCGCGGGAGCGGGCGCTGTCCGGCGGCGCGCGCGACTTCATCACCAAGCCGCTGGACGTGCTGGAGGTGCTGCTGCGCGTGCGCAACCTGCTGGAAACCCGCGAGCTGTACCTGCGCCAGCGCCAGGCCCGCGAGGCGGCCGAGCAGGGCGAGCGCCGGGCCGCGTTCCTGGCCGAGGCCAGCCGCGTGCTCGCCTCGTCGTTCGACACCAGCACCACGCTGGCGCAGCTGGCGCGCTTGGCCGTCCCCGAGCTGGCCGACCTGTGCGTGGTGGACGTGCTGGATGCGGACGGCGCCTACCAGCAGGCCGGCGCCGCCCACGTGGACCCGGCCAAGGAAGGGCTCATCCGCGCCGTGGAGCCCTGCGCCCCGGCCCGCCCGCACCCCATCACCCGCCTGTACGCCGCCGGCGAGCCCGTGCTGCTGGCCGACATCCCCGACGAGGTCATGGCCGAGATCGCGGGGGGCACGCGGATGCGCGAGCTGGCGGGGGCCATCGGCGCGCGCTCGGCCATGGTGGTGCCCCTGCGCGCGGGCGAGCGGGCCATCGGCGGCATCACGCTCATCGCCGCGGAGTCCGGGCGCCGCTACGGGGCGGAAGACTTGGCGCTGGCGACGGAGCTGGCGCACCGCGCCGCGCTGGCGGTGGAGAACGCGCGGCTCTTCGCGCACGCCCAGTCCGCCATCCGCGCCCGCGACGAGATGCTGGCCGTGGTCGCGCACGACCTGCGCAACCCCGTCTCCACCATCGTGCTGGGCGCGGACCTGCTGCTGGAGACCACGCCCGACGACGCGACCCGCGCCTTCGAGCGGCGGCACCTGGAGACGATCAAGCGCGCGGGGATGCGGATGAACCGGCTGATCCAGGACCTGCTGGAGGTGTCGCGCGTGGTGGGTGGCCGGCTGTCGCTGGCGCCGCAGGAAGAAGAGGCGCGGCTGCTGATGACGGAAGCTTCCGCCATGCTGCGGCCGCTGGCCCAGGCGCGGGGCCTCGCCTTCCACGTCCGCGCGCCGGAGGGACTGCCGCGGCTGCGGATGGACGCGCCGCGCGTGATGCAGGTGATCAGCAACCTCGTTGGCAACGCCGTCAAGTTCACGCCGGAGGGCGGATCGGTCACGCTGGGCGCGGCGTGGGACGGGCGCGAGCTGCACGTGTCCGTGGCGGATACGGGCGCGGGGATCTCGACGGAGCAGCTGCCGCACGTGTTCGGGCGCTTCTGGCAGGCGGACGACGCGGATCAGCGCGGGCTGGGGCTGGGGCTTGCGATTGCACGAGGGATCGTGGAGGCGCACGGCGGCCGCATCTGGGTGCAGAGCGAGCCGGGGGAGGGGAGCACCTTCCACTTTACCCTCCCCGCGCCGCGGCCCGATGCCATCCGCACGGCCGCCGCCGTGCGCGCCCGCGTCCTCGCCGCGCGCCAGGGCCGCCGCCGCACCGCCGCGCGGACCCGGCCGGTAGCGGGGGTGCGGTGATGATGGGTGAAGGGCGGTTGGGCTGGCATCCGTCCGTGGCCCTCCCCCGGCCTCGCGTAGGCTCGTCCACCCCCTCCCGCAAACTGCGCGGGAGGGGGTGTATACGTCGACGGGATTTCGTCGCGGCGCGGGGGGCCTGCTGGAGCGAACTCTGCGCGACGCGGGGGGGCGAGCGCGGTGCAGGAAGGAGGCGCGCGCATCCGTCCACGGCGAATGAATTCGCGGCACCGAAAACGTGATGTCGGCCTTCGCCGACGGGTCCGGCGCGGTCGGGTGCCGTGGGGTACACGGGCCTCTCGACCTGTTTCGCGGCGCGCACATGGACCGTGCACGCCGCGACGTTCTCCCCCTCCTGCCCGCGGAGCGGGGGAGGGGGCCGGGGGGAGGGGGCCCTCCGCCCGCGCCGGGTACTCCGCCTCGCCAGCACGATCCATCTCACCTCCCCCAGGGGTTTTTGGGGGAGGTCGCGAGGAACGAGCGGGTGGGGGCGTGGCTGGAGCCCCGCATCCGCGCCCGGAATCCGAAGTTCTCCCCCTCTCCCGGCCCAGGTTGCCGGGGGAGGGGGCCGGGAGGTGGGGGACGCGGGTTTGCGACAGGATTCCGGCCGCGGACGCATCTGCTCCGCCCCGAATCCGCCACGTTCGTCCCGCATCCCTCCCAACCCCGCCGCGGGGCCGAAGATACCGGCACGCGCGGGCAATTTGACGCATCCGGGCGCGCTCGCTATGTTTCCGTCCGTCAGTCCCAGGCCGAGCACCCGGACGGAGGTTACATGGCGCTACGCGACCGCTTTCGTGGTCTTACGCTCGCGGACAGCCTTGCGCTGCGCGTGAACGAGGACCCGCAGCGGCCCTTCGTTGCGTTCGATGACCGCAGGCTCACGTACGCGCAGCTGGACGCGCAGGCCGACGCCCTGGCGGCGGCGCTCCACGAGCTGGGGATCGAGGCCGGAGACCGCATCGCACTCACCCTCCCCAACTGGCCGGAGTTCGTCGTCTCGGCCTTTGCGGCGGCCAAGCTGGGCGCCGTCATCGTTCCGCTCAACCCGCGGTTCACGTCGCCGGAGCTGCAGTACATGCTGCGCCACTCCGAGTCCGTGGCCGTGGTGACGGCCGAGAACTGGGAGGGCACGGACTACCTGGCCCGCTTCGAGCAGTTCCTGGGCGTGCTGCCCGACCTGCAGTACGTGCTGTCCGTGGGCGAAGAGGACCTGTGGTACGACGACCGCATCCACCAGTTCGAAGACCTGGTGTCCAGCGGTGAAGGGCGGTCGTATCCCAAGTGGGAAGGGAGCGCGGACGAGCCGTTCGCCATCCTGTACACCTCGGGCACCATGGGCAAGCCCAAGGGGGTGCAGCTCACGCACGAGAACCTCATGGCCAACGCCGCCCTCTCGGCCGATGCCCTGGGGCTGCGCGCGGACGACGTGGTGTTCGGCGTGAACACGCTGTTCAACGCGTTCGGCATCGGCACGGGCGTGCTGGGGACCATGGTCGCCGGCGCCTCCCTCGTGCTGCACGAGGGGTACGATGCCGACGAGGTGCTGCGCATCGTGCAGCGCGAGCGGGTCACGGTGTTCCACGGCGTGCCCACGAACTTCATCCTGGCGCTCAACGCGGGCGGCGGGGCGGGCGCGAGCGGCACCCTGCGCACGGGCGTCGTGGCGGGCGCGCCGGTTTCCGACGAGCTGGTGCACCGCATTCAGCGCGAGCTGGTGCCTGGCATCCGCGTGGGCTACGGGATGACGGAGACGGGCAACCTGGTCTCCGTCAACACGCCGGAGGACCCGCCGGGCAAGCAGGTGGCCACGGTGGGCCGCCCGCTTCCGGAGGTGGAGGTGCGGGTGATCGACGTGGACGGATCGGTGCTGCCGGTCGAGAGCGTCGGCGAGGTGGCGGTTCGCGGGCCCGGCGTGATGCGCGGGTACTACCGCCAGCCCGGCGAAACGGCGCAGGTGTTCACGGCCGACGGGTTCTTCCTGACCGGCGACCTGGGGATGGTGGATGAAGAAGGCTTTCTCCACCTGATCGGGCGCCGCAAGGAGATGATCATCCGCGGCGGGTTCAACGTGTACCCGCGCGAGGTGGAAGACCGGCTGCACGCCCACCCGGCCGTGCTGGACGTGGCGGTGGTGGGCCTCCCCGACGAGATCCTGGGCGAGGTGGCGTGCGCGTGCATCGTCCCCGTGGAAGGGGCCATCGTCACCGGCGAAGAGATCCGCGACTTCTGCCGTGAAGTGCTGGCGGACTACAAGGTCCCCGACCTAGTCCGCTTTTTGGACAGCTTCCCGTTGACGGGGAGCGGCAAGGTCCGCCGCGTAGAGCTCGCGCGCATCATCAGCGCCGAAGAGAGCAGCCGGCGGTGAGAACAAAAGACAGACGGCGAGGCTCCTCCTGCTGTCGGTGGAATGCGAGTCCCGGATTGCAAGTCCCTAGTGCCCAGTGCCCAACGGCATCCGGCAACTATGCACTTGGAACTTGGGACTAGGCACTTTCCACTCCGAGGCGGAGGGGACTCGTCAGGGATGAAAACAGACCTGACCTGAAGACATGAACAACTCTCCATTCCGGAGCCCCGCCGCGACCGGCGGGCCCGCACTGAGCGCCGCGCGAAGCGCCGCGCTCCTGATCGACTTCGACAACGTCACCATGAACGTGCGCAGCGACCTGGGCAAGGAGCTCAAGTCGCTGCTGGACTCCGACGTCTTCCGCGGCAAGATCGCGGTGCGCCGGGCCTACGCCGACTGGCGCCGCTACCCCAGCTCGGTCGTCCCCCTGACGGAAGCCTCCGTCGACCTGATCTTTGCCCCCGCCTACGGCACCTCCAAGAAGAACGCGACCGACCTGCGCATGGCGGTGGATGCCATCGAGCTGGCGTTCATGCGTCCGGAGATCGGCGTCTTCATCCTCCTCACGGGCGATTCCGACTTCTCGAGCTGCGTCATGAAGCTCAAGGAGTACGGCAAGTACGTCATCGGCGTGGGGATGCGCGAGAGCGCCAGCGACCTGCTCATCCAGAACTGCGACGAGTACTACTCGTACCACAACCTGTCGGGCCTGACCCGCGCCACGGACGACACGGGCGTGCGCGAGGACCCGTGGGCGCTCGTCACCCGGGCCGCGCAGACCATGGCGCGCCGCAACGACGTCATGCGCGTGGACCGGCTCAAGCAGGTGATGATCGAGCTGGACGCGGGGTTCAACGAAAAGGACATCGGCTACAGCAAGTTCAGCAAGTTCATCCAGGAGGCCCAGGGCCGCGGGCTGCTGCGCCTGCGCCGCACGGACCAGGGCGACTGGGAGGTGATGCCGCCGCTGGAGCGCGAGGAGGGCGCCGCCGAGGAGCCGCGTCCCACCGACCGCGAGCGCGGCGAGCGGGTGGAGCGCGGCGACCGCTGGCGCGACCGCGACCGCAACCGTCCCCGCGGCGGGCGCGACCGCTTCCGCGACCGGGACCGCGGCGGCCGTGACCGCGGCCGCGAGGGTCCGCCCGCGCCGTTCGACGGGCCGGTGCCCTACGACGTGGAGTCGGAGCTGGTGGAGGACGCGTCGTTCGAGGCGCCGTCCGCGCCCACGTTCGAGCCGCCCGTGTTCGCCGAGCCGGACGTGGAGGCCCCGTTCGCGGAGGCCGCGCCGGCCGAGGAGCCGTTCCGCGCCGCCGAGCCGTCGCGTCCCTCAGGGCGCGGCCGTGGTCGCCCCGCTGAGGAGCCCCGTGCCGAGCAGCCCCGCGCGGAGCAGGCGGACGCGGAGCCGGCGCAGGCGGTGGATCCCCTGCGCAACGCGTTCTCGCTGCTGCAGCACACGGTGCGCGGCATGTCCCGCGGTGCCGGGCAGGCCGTGCGCGACGGCGACGTCAAGCGCCGCATGCTCGACGCCCAGCCGGGCTTTGACGAGGGCACGCTGGGCTTCAGCAAGTTCAGCCGCTTCCTCCGCGAGGCGCACGAGCAGCAGGTGGTGGACGTCCGCCGCCTGGACGACGGCGGATACGAGGTGCTGCTCCCCGCGGGCGGCGGCGTACG
>DASQZE010000591.1:0-9064 GCA_035638875.1 Longimicrobium sp. | reverse complement strand
GTGGGGATGAACACGGTGATCGGATACGCGGGCAAGACGGGCGGCCCGTGGGATGAGCACGTGCACTCGCGGGTGGCCTACGGCGAGTCGCTCACGTACAACGGCCAGCCGTACGGCGGCAACACCGTGTGGCCCAACCGGGTGCGCTGCGTGTCGTGCCGCGCGAACGACCCCGGCGACATCTACGGCAACGGCGACGGCCAGTTCGACGTCAAGGACAGCACCGGCGCCAGGTTCTACACCCGCTTCTACCACGGCCGCTGGATGCGCGGCTGAGGGCGGGGACCCGGAGTCGCCGAGACGAGCGGTTCCGGGAGGGAAATCAGAGAGCCAGCGGGGGCCTGTTGCCCTGCTGGCTCTCGCTTCGTGCGTAGATGATTCCCCATTCATGGACATCGGTTCCCACAAACGGCAATGGGCCGCCTACACTCGCTCCCGCCCGTCGGCCGCCCCCGCAGTTCGGACTCTCCCGTGCAGTCCGTGCAGGTTTTCCAGCGGCGATTTCATTCGCTCCGGACGGGTGCCCGCTTCCGTTCCGTGTACCAGGCGCCCTCCCGGCCGTTGCTCGATCGCGGTTCCAGCGTGGCACTCGTCCGCGACGGACCAGTCCGCGCAGGCGGACTTCGTGTAGTCGTTGCGGCGAATTCATTCGCTCGGCGGGGTGCCGGCTTCCGCTGCCGGCGCGCGAACGTGGCCCCGCACTCCGGTGTGCCGCCGATCCCCCCGATGCCGGCTATGCGGCCGATTGCGAAGGCCGGTTCGCCAGCATGTCCTCTGCCCAGCGGATGAACTCCGCGGCCTCGCGCGCGATGCGCCGGCCCTCCTCCAGCGTGTAGTACTGCCCGCTGTACGATGCGTTGCTCTTCGCCTGCAGAATACCCCGAAGCCGGTTGACCTGCGCCGTGTAGCCGCGGTTCTGCCCGAGCGCATGGGCCAGGACGTCCGCCGCACGCGCGTGGTCGCCGTCCTGGGACTTGATGCCGCGGTACGCGATGGTCAGCGCGTCCGTGTAGGCGATGGCGGCGTGGATGGCGATGATCGCCAGGCCGTTGCCGTACCGCGTTTCGCTGATCGTCTCCAGTTCCAGGGTGTTCCGGTGCAGCGAGCGGCCGATGGCCAGGTACTTCGCCGCGCGGGGAGGGTCCTCGGTTGCGGTGCTGCCCAGTCTCACCATACGCCCGCGATCTCTTGAAAGTGGGTTCCGTACAGCGTGCGGCCTTCGGCGTGGATGTTCTGCATCAGCGGGTCGCCGTCGCGATACCGCACCTCCACGCGGGCCTTGTCCAGCACGTACGGGGAGATGCGCAGCCCGAACCGCCGCCGGATCTCCGGCTCGGCATCGATGAGGACCCGCTCCACGCTCCCGATCACGGATTCCGCATCCGTGACCACGAGCAGGTCGGTGTCGCTGTCCGGCCGTGCGTCACCCCGTGCGTTGCTGCCGAATAGAATAATGGACAGCGTGTACTCCCGTACAGCCCCCCTCTCCAGGATTGCGTGAAATGCCTGCCGCAGGTCCGCGAACCGCTTGAACTCGGCCTGGAACAGCGCCGTGAGGGGCTCCACCAGGTCGTGCTCACGGTTGATGCGAAACAGCCGGATGCGCCCGGTCTGTTCGCGCTCCAGGATGCCCAGCTCCGACAGCTCGTCGAGGGCAGCCCACATGCCGCCGGCGGAGCGAACCCCCGCCAGCGCGCGCGCTTCGCTGCCGGAAACCACCGTCGTGAGCGGCAACAGCGCCCGTAGAATGCTGACCTTGGTGGTTGATCCGAGTGCCTCGTTCAGCGTTCTGAACAACATGGCGTATCCCCCGTAGTCATCGGCGGCTCAATCGGACCTGATTCTAAATATAGTACATATGATCCAAATATGGAATGAAGATTCCAAATTTGGAATTTGATCTGGTCCCTTGATGATCCCATGCGCCCGGCATGGTCAAATTTCCACAGGTTACGCGAGCCACCCCGCCCACTGCATTGCCGCCAGCACCAGCGGCGCCGCGACGGCCGTGCCCACGCCCATGAGCCCGATGGCGAGCCCGCTGCTGGCGGCTTCCACGTCCCCCTCCTCGGCGGCGCGGGCGGTGCCGACGCCGTGCGCGGCCGCACCCAGCGCCAGGCCGTACGCCGTGCGGCTGCGCACGCCCATGCGGCGCAGCAGCGGCGGGCCGATGACCGCGCCCAGGATGCCGCTCAGGATCACCACCGCGGCGGAAAGCGCCGGCAGCCCGCCCACGCGTTCCGCGATCCCGATGGCGATGGGCGTCGTCACGGCGCGCGGCGCGAGCGACCGCACGACGACCGCCGACGCACCCAGCAGCGCCGCCGTCCCCACGGCCGACACCACGCCCACGATGCTGCCCACGGCCAGCGACACCAGCACGGCCCGTCCGCGGCGCCCGATTTCCTGCATCTGCCGGAACAGCGGCAGTCCCAGCGCGACGACGGCCGGCCCCAGCAAGAACGTGAGCACGCGCCCGCCGCGGTCGTACGTCTCGTAGTCGATCTCCATCATCCGCAGCGCCGCGATCACGACGACGATCGAGACGAGCACCGGGTGCAGCAGCACGGAGCCCGTGCGCCGCTGCACCACCCGCGCGGCCGCGTAGACCGCCACCGTCGCGGCGATGGCGAAGATCGCGGTCAACAGATGCGCGGCGGATGGCGAATCAATCATCCGCCGTCTCCTGCCGCTGCTGCAGCCATCCGACCACGACCAGCACCGCCACCGTGCTCGCCGCGCTGGCCACGACGATGGGCAGCCACTCGCGGGCGAGCAGGCCACCGTACGCCATCAGCCCCACCCCCGCGGGGACGAAGAGCAGCGCCATGTTGCGGATGAGCAGCTCCGCCGCGTCTTTCACAGCCCGTTCAGGGATCCAGCGCAGGCGCAGCGCGGCGGCCAGCATCAGCATCCCCACCACGCTCCCTGGCAGCGGCAGGCGCGCCGCGTCCGCGATCCACCCGCCGGCGAACAGGAACGCGAGCAGGATCAGGAAGCCGAAGGCATGCGAGAGGATGCGCTGGATCATGCCCACAAGCTCGTCCTGGCACGGAGGCGGGGCAAGCAGCCGGAGACCGGCAGTCCGCGCAGGCGGACTTGGTGTCGTTGTGCGGAGGACCATGCTGATGGTGGATCAGAACCAGATCAGGCTATGCGGTGATGGGACCTGCACGGAGCCCGCAACTCCGAGAAGAAGGTTGCGGTGCAGTCCACGAAGGTGGACTTCGCGAATTTCCAGCGGCGAATTCATTCGCTCCGGCTCGATGACGGCGAATTCCGGGTGAACATCATTCGCTCTGCCGGGCGCCTGCATCGGGCTGGATGCCGGCTCCCGGCGGATGCCCGCTCTGGGATTCGGGCCCGATCCTTGCGCGCAACCGCACCGGTTACAGATTGGCGCCTCACGCGGCGCATCACGACAGGAAAAGGCTCGGGGAACGATGGATCGACGGACGCTGGGGCAGGGGCTGCGGGTGAGCCGGCAGGGGCTGGGATGCATGGGGATGAGCGAGTTCTACTCCACCGCCGACGAGGGTGAGTCCATCCGCACCATCCACCGCGCGCTGGAGCTGGGCATCGACTTCCTGGACACGGCCGACATGTACGGCCCGTTCACCAACGAAAAGCTGGTGGGCCGCGCCATCGCCGACCGCCGCGACGGCGTGGTGCTGGCGACCAAGTTCGGCAACGCGCGCGGCGATAAGGGCGAGTTCCTGGGCGTGCGCGGCGACCCGGAGTATGTGCGCCAGGCCTGCGACGCGTCGCTGCAGCGGCTGGGCGTGGACCACATCGACCTGTACTACCAGCACCGGGTGGATCCCACCGTGCCCATCGAAGACACCGTCGGGGCCATGGCCGAGCTGGTAGCGGCCGGCAAGGTGCGCTTCCTGGGGCTCAGCGAAGCGGGCTCGGAGACCATCCGCCGCGCCCACGCCGTGCATCCCATCGCCGCGCTACAGACGGAGTGGTCGCTGTGGACCCGCGACGTGGAGGAGAACGGGATTCTGGATACCGTCCGCGAGCTGGGGATCGGCTTCGTGGCGTACAGCCCGCTGGGGCGCGGGTTCCTGACGGGCCGCTTCCAGAAGTTCGAGGACCTGCCGGAAGACGACTACCGCCGCAACGCGCCCCGCTTCCAGGGCGACAACTTCGCCAAGAACCTGGAGCTGGTGCGCGAGGTGGAGGCGATCGCGCGGGAAAAGGGCGTCACGGCCACGCAGCTGGCGCTGGCCTGGGTGATGGCGCAGGGCGAAGACGTGGTCCCCATCCCGGGCACCAAGCGGGTGAAGTATCTGGAGGAGAACGTCGGCGGGAACGATGTGGAGCTTTCGGCGGATGAATTACGCCGCATTGGCGACGTGTTCCCCGCCGGGGTCGCCGCGGGCACGCGCTACCCGGAAGCCGGGATGAAGGCCGTCAACCGCTGATCGCACAGTCCGGAGCGGACGCGAAAGGAGCGTGGGCACCCGCTGGGTGCCCACGCTTCCTGCGTCAGCATTCCTCGCCCGTACCGATGGGGCAGTAGTTGTACTCGTCCGTCCAGCAGTTCTCCTGGTGCGTGATCATGCATCCCTGGAAGACACTGCAGTACAGGGACGGGTAGCACCCTTCCTGATAAGTGCAGCCGCACCTCGTCTGGATGCCCATGGATTCGTTCGCATAGACGGCGCCCGTTTCCGTCTCCGCGGCGAACGAGCTCACGACGAGGTCTTCGACGTTCAGCTTCACCTTCTTCACGGGATTGCTTCGTGTTGGATGGAATCGGGAGAGGTCCTTTAATCTCATTCGATTTGTCGCTAAAGGAAAGACGTGTATCGCGTAGCTCTTGTGGACGCCGCTCCCATGGTTGACGCAGCCGCCTGCGCCGCGGAGATTGCCGGCCTGACATCTACACCGGAGACGACATGCATCCTACGCCCCTCGCCGACGCCATCCACTTCCTCCGCGAGCGCATCACCCGCGCGCCGCACGCTGTGCTCGTGCTGGGCAGCGGGCTGGGCGGGATGGCGGACGACATCGAGGACGCCGTCCGCATTCCGTTCAGCGAGATCCCCGGCTTTCCGCGCCGTACGCAGGAGCTGGCGGGGCACGCGGGGCAGCTGGTCGTGGGCCGGCTGGAGGGTGTGGAAGTCGCCGCCATGCAGGGCCGCTTTCACCTGTACGAGGGATGGGAGCCGGGCGACGTGGCGCTCCCCGTGCGCGCGTTGGCGGCGATCGGCGCGGAGACGATGATCCTGACCAACGCGGCGGGCGGCATTCGCCCGGGCTTCGTGCCCGGCGACCTGATGCTGATCGCGGACCACATCAACATGATGTTCCGCAACCCGCTCATCGGGCAGGCGGCGCCGGGGGAAACGCGCTTTCCCGACATGTCGGACCCGTACGATGCCGGCTTCCGCCGCGAGGCCGCCGAGGTCGCGCGGGACCTGCGGATTCCGCTCGTGGAGGGTGTGTACGCCGGCCTGCTGGGCCCCAGCTACGAGACGCCCGCGGAGATCCGGATGCTGGCGCGGCTGGGGGCAGACGCGGTGGGGATGAGCACGGTGCCGGAGGTGCTGGTGGCGCGGGCCATCGGCATCCGCTGCCTGGGGATCAGCTGCATCACCAACCTGGCCGCGGGCATCGGCAAGGAGAAGCTGGCGCACGACGAGGTGATGGAGGTCGGCGCCCGCGTACGCGACCGGCTGGCCGCGCTCGTCCGCGGCGTGCTGCCGCGCATCGCCGGCCTGAACATGGCCTCCGAAGCCGCGAGCTGATCCGATCGGCAGATACGCCGCCGGCCGGCGGATCGGAATCCGCGGAAAACGAAATCGCCGGGCTCCTCGAAGGGGCCTGGCGATTTCGCATCCACAAAATCGTCGTCAGCGCGGGCGCTACCGCCGCCGGCGCGAGCGGCTGCTGCCGAAGAGCGCGCCCATCAGCCCGCGGGTGATGGCGCCCGCCACGGTCCTGGCCACGGGCGAGCGGAGAATGGTCTCCAGCGCGCCCTTTTCCTTGCGCCCGCTCGTCCGCGCCGGCTTCTCCTCCGCCTCGTCCGCCTTTGCCTCCGCCTTCGCAGACGCGGCTTCCCGCTTCTCCAGCACCTCCTCCGCGCTTTCCCGGTCCACCGCCGCCGCGTACTTCCGCACGAGCGCGGACGCGGCGTTCCGGCCGGCGAGCTCCGCGGCGGTGAGCGGGCCCATGCGCGCGGCGGGCGGGATCATGCGCGTGGCGAACGGCGGCGTGGGCACGCCGGACGTGCTCAGCGTGGTCACCAGCGCCTCGCCGATGCCCAGCGACGTGAGCACCTCCTCCACCTCGTAGAACGGCGTGCGGGGAAAGGTGCGGGCGGCCGCGCGCAGGGCCTTCTCGTCGTCCGGGGTAAAGGCGCGCAGGGCGTGCTGCACCTTGTGGCCCAGCTGCCCCAGCACCTCGGCGGGGATGTCCTTGGGGCTCTGCGTCACGAAGAACACGCCCACGCCCTTGGAGCGGATGAGCCGCACCACCTGCTCGATCTGGTCGCGCAGCGCCTTGCCCGCGTTGTGGAACAGCAGGTGCGCCTCGTCCAGGAAAAAGACAAGCTTGGGCTTGTCCACGTCGCCCACCTCCGGCAGCTCCTGGTACAGCTCCGCCAGCATCCACAGCATGAAGGTGCTGAAGAGCGCCGGCCGGTCCTGCACGTCCTGCAGCTCCAGCGCGCTGATGCGCCCGCGGCCGTCCGGCTCCACCACCAGCAGGTCCTGCAGGTCGAAGTCCGGCTCGCCAAAGAACTTGCCCGCGCCCTGCTGCTCCAGCTCCACCATCTCGCGCAGCAGCACGCCCACGGTGGCCTTGCTCATCCCGCCGTACTCCTTGAGCTCCGCCGCCCCGTCGCCGGAGAGGAACTGCAGCACCGCGCGCAGGTCGTCGAAGTCCAGCAGCAGCAGCTCTCGGTCGTCGCAGTACTTGAAGACGAGGCTGAGCACGCTGGTCTGCGTCTCGTTGAGCCCCAGCACCTTGGCCAGCAGCGTGGGTCCGAAGGACGAGACTGTCGCCCGCAGCTGGGCCCCCAGCGCGCCCGTCAGGCTCAGGAATTCCACCGGGTATCCCGCCGCGCGCCACGGGTGCCCCGTCTCCGCCGCCCGCGTGCTCACCCGCTCCGACGCCTCGCCCGGCACGGCGAGCCCGGACAGGTCGCCCTTTACGTCCGAGACGAACACGGGCACGCCGGCCGCGGAAAGCTGCTCCGCCAGCAGCTGCAGCGACTTGGTCTTGCCCGTGCCCGTGGCCCCGGCGATGAGGCCGTGCCGGTTCATGAGCGCCAGGGGCAGCGAGACGCGCGGCTCCGGGTGGCACTCGCCCCCGTGCACCGGCGCGCCCAGGGTGAGCGTGCGCCCGGTCGCGGGAAAGGTGGCGTGCAGCGACTCGATCAGCTTGGGATCCATCGTTCCACGTCTCATGGAGGATGCAGAAAGGCGCGCGCGGGGCGCTGGAGGCCGATCATTGTAGCATCCCGTTCACGCCCTCGGCCACTCCGTCGCCCGCCGCCGTGCGGGACGCAGGCGAGGGTAGGGGATGAGGCCCGATCCCTGCGGGGCCAATCCACGCCTCGCGCAGGCATGCGACGAGCCCCGCCCCACCACGCAGCATCCCTCTCACGGAGACGACATCCATGGCAATGATGGACGAGATGGTCAAGCAGATTGCCGCGCGCACCGGCCTGCCGGAGGACAAGGCGCTGGATGCGGCCCGCGCGGCGGTCGAGTTCCTGGACGGCAAGCTGCCCCCGCCGGTGGGCGGCAACCTGAAGTCGATGCTCTCGGGCGAGGGCGGTGGGGGCGCGATGGGCGGCCTGGGCGGGCTGGGAGGCGCGGCGGACAAGCTGGGCGGGATGTTCGGCCGCTGACCTGTGGGGACGGCGAGGGTGGCGCCGCCCTTCCCGTCCCATTACCCTGGTGTCCGGAGCCGGCGCAAACCGTCCGGTCGCGCCCGGCATCCCATCCATCCATCCCCTGCGGGAAGGCGCGGCTGAATCTCTGCCGCCGCGTCCGCCGTACGCTCCCGCACGGTCATCATCGGCGGACTCCGCGCCATGGGATGCGCGCGGCCGCCCGTTCACGCATGCTCACGCCGCCGCCTTGGCGGGACATCAGGACTTCAGAGGGCACATGGATACCAACACAACCATCATCACCGGGCTGGCGATCTTTCTGGGGCTGATGACCGTGCTGATCCCCATCACGGGCCTGACGGCGCGGTTCGCGCTCAAGCCGGTGATGGAGGCGCTCAGCAAGTACCGCGAGTCCGACAGCGACCGGCAGATGCAGGCGCTGCTGGAGCGGCGCGTGGCGCTGATGGAGGAGCAGCTGCACAGCATGGACCGGTCGCTGCGCGAGCTGGCGGAGGAGTCCGATTTTCGCCGTGAGCTGGAGAGCGGCAAGGCCAACCGTGCCGCGCTCCCCCTGCCGGCGGCCGAGCCGCAGTCGTACGCCGTGCCCCGCGCCGAGCCCGTCAGCCAGTCGGCGTAAGAAGCCCTCACCCGGCCTCGCTTAGGCTCGTCCACCCTCTCCCACAAACTGCGTGGGAGAGGGTATGCACTTCTACGAGCCGTGGTGCGTGGAGCGGAGGGCCGTGCGAGGGCTGGGTTGCCCGGCGAATGAATTCGCGGCACCGAAAACGTGATGTCGGCCTTCACCGACAGGTCCGGCACGGACGAGTGCCGTGGGGTGCACTTGATCTCCGGCGGGAGCGCGTGCGCGTCCCCCTGCCCGTGCACACCCTCCGCGCGCGGCGAGGATCCATCCTCCCCGCACCGGGAGCCGCCCGCACGGACGTGCCTCGACTTCCGAGGCTGTTGAAGCCTCACGCAGTTTGTGAGGCTTTCCGCAGTTGTTGCGACGGATTCATCCGCTCAGGACGGGGTTCTGCGCGTCGTCACCTACCATCCCACGGCGGGGGGGACGGACGGGCGGACCGATTGATCGGTGGATGGGAGAACGGCGATCGGCGGATCGACCGTGCATCGAATCCACCCCCTCCGCATCACCCGCCGCCCGCGCCTTCCATCCGCCCGGGCACCAGGTGGTTGAGCGGGCCGTGGCCG
>DASQZE010000590.1:0-8768 GCA_035638875.1 Longimicrobium sp. | reverse complement strand
ACGAGGGGCTGCAGCTCGGCCGGGATGTCGGCTTCCTCGTAGTCGCCCGTCTGCGTGTTCTCGTGGTAGTAGTGCACCTTGTCGCTGAACAGGTTCACGATCCCCTTGAAGTCGTCGCCCGCGCCGATGGGCACCTCCACGGGGATGGCCTTGGGCGTCAGGTGCTCGCGCACGTCCTGGTATACGCGGTCGAAGTCGGCGTTCTGCCGGTCCATCATGGACACGAAGAGGATGGCGGGCAGCCGCCGCTCCTGCACCAGGTCCCACACCCGCTCCGTCCCCACCTCCACCCCGTTCACCGCGCTCAGGCACACGATGGCGCCGTCGCCCACGCGCACGCCCGCGCGCGTTTCGCCCAAGAAGTCCAGGTAGCCGGGGGTGTCGATGAAGTTGATCTTGCTGTCCATCCACGCCGCGTGCGCCACCGCCACGTTCATGCTGATGCCGTGGCTCGTTTCCTCGAGCGTGAACATGGTGAGGGCGGTTCCGTCATCCACCACTCCCTGCCGCCTGGACGTGCCGCTGGTGTAGCAGCACGCGTCGATCAGGGTGGTCTTTCCCGACCCGCCGTGTCCCACGACGACGACGTTGCGGATGCGGTCGGTTGTGAATGAGGGGGCAGACGCCATACGCACCTCCTGGCAGGGGGGAGGGGTGGAGTGGGGCCGCCCGTTCGGAAGACGCGGGCGGCTATGTCACAGATGCGTGGCCGCACCGTGACGGTCAAGGATTTTCTCCCCCGCGGACGGGCGTCGCGGAGGGCACCCCACGCGCGGACCCGTGCGTGCGGGAGAAAACCCCTGTGATTCCCTGGCGTTTTACCGGCGGATGAACTGGATGCAGTTCCCGTACACCAGCGGGAACTGCGATGGTCTGATGAGGATGGTCTGATGCGGATCGGCCAATGAGGATGGATGATGAGGATTGGCCGATGCCTGCCACGCTGCACGGTCCCCGCCCCGTCTCATACCATATTCTCTGATTGAGTATGCATTCATGCTTCAAGGAAATCTCTCACACAGGGGGAAAGAGGTCACGGGGAACAGTTCCAGTTTCCTCTTTTCTCCGTGACCTCCATGTTCTCTAGGAGCTCTACTGCCCGTCTCATAGATCACACCGAGGACCAGAGGTAACCGAGGAGCTTTGGGCCGTTCTCCGTGACCTCTTTCCCTCTGTGTGCGAATGCCGTTTCTGTTCTCATCTGTCCTCCGCGCGCTCCGCGTGAGCCCACCCTTGGAAGCCCGGAGTGCACAATCAACTCGGATATTCGGTATCGATGGTGCCGGCGCAGGCCGACAGTGTGAAGTGGTAGCCGCGAATTCATTCGCTTTTGTCCTTACCGCGACTCATCGCCCTCCCCCAAACCCGTCTTCCTCCACGTACGAAAACACGCCCGCGACGGGATCGTCGCGGGCGCGGAGGCTTCACGGGACAGCGGATGGGTTACGGGCCCGCGGGCGGAGGCGAGCCGGGCCGGTACACGTACTCCACGCGGCGCACGGGCCCGCAGGTGGCGCATGCGGTCCCGAACGGCCCCATCTTCACCAGCGCCGCCGCGCGCAGGGTAAAGGTGTCGGGGCGGATGGCCTCGCCGGTGGGGCCCTGGTACTCCACGATCACGCGGTCGCGCTGGCGCAGCACCCGGCCCGTGTAGGCGTAGCCGCTCGTCACCACCGGCAGCGGCACGCCCGACGGATCGATGGACTGCACCGACGCCTGCAGCCGCCGCCGCGCCGCCGTGGCCGACAGGAACGACAGGCTGTCGAAGTCCATGGTGTACAGCTGCCGCACGCCCAGCGGCGTCGTCTGGTCGGCGATCACGCGCGTGGGCGCGCCGTCCACCAGGGACAGCACGTACGTGGACGCCAGCGGCTCCAGGGGCTCGGTGCTCCCTTCGCAGGCGGCGAGGGCCGGCACAAGGCCGGCCAGGACCATAACGCGCAGGAACCGGGTGGATCGCACGGGTGCCTCCGGGGGGTTCGAGGCCCATCTCCCTTTCGCCACGCACGGGAGGCATTCGCCGTGCCGCGCGGCGGGCGCGGGGGCAATGCATCGTCCGTTCACCCGCAACCGGAGCCCGGGCAAAGACGTGCGCAAAACGACGGCGACGCGCGGAAACGGGTGCGCGCGGCGGACGCCGCGCGCTAGCCTTCATCAAACGAACGGGCCGGCGAAATCCTGACGTTCCGCCGGCCCGCGCGCCGTCCATCCCCTCCCGCGCGCGGGAATCAGGCGACGGCGGGCTGCGGAATGGTCACGCCCTCGGCGCTCTCCGCGATCAGGTGGTCCACCACGGCCTTGAGGTCGCCCGTCTGCTCGAAGACCTTGATCTGCCGGTCGGCGCTGCTCCCCTCGTCCATGATGCGGAACGCGTACTCCACCTCCTTGCGCGTCCCCAGGTCGTCCACCACGTCGTCCACGAACCACTCCAGCATCTCGCGGATGAGCGTGCGGGCGGGGCACTCCATCTGCTTGCCGAAGTCGATGAGGTTGCCGTCCATCCCGTAGCGTACGGCGCGCCACTTGTTCTCTTCGATCAGGTCGGCGCCGTACACGCGGAACGTCATGTTGTCGCGCCGCAGCTTCCACAGCTTCTTGATGATGGCCTGCAGCAGCGCCGCGACGCACACCGCCTCCTCCACCCGCGTGCACACGTCCAGGAACCGGAACTCCAGCGTGGGATACGCGTGGTGCGGCCGCAGGTCCCAGTACAGCTTGCTGCCGTCCGGGATGCAGCGCGTCTTGACCAGCGTTTCCATCAGCTCGTCGAAGTCTCCCCAGCTGCGCATGATGCGCGGCACGCCCGTGCGGGGAAAGTTGCGGAAGATGACGCTGCGGTAGCTCTTGAGCCCCGTGTGGCGCCCCATCCAGAACGGCGAGCTGCTGCTCAGGCACAGCAGGTGGGGGATGAAGTAGCGCGACACGTTCATCGCGTCGATGAGAAAGTTGGGATCCTCGATCCCCACGTGCACGTGCGTCCCGAAGATCAGCAGCTGCTGGGCGAGGTCCTGCATGTCCTGCTTGACCCCGATGTAGCGCTCCAGCGGCGTGATCTCCTGCGTCATCCAGCTGCTGAACGGGTGCGTGCCCGCGGCCACCACCTTGAGGTTCTTGCGGGCCGCCAGCCCCATCACCATGCCGCGCAGCCGCTGCAGCTCCACGCGCGCCTCCTGCGGCGTGCGGCAGATGGTGGTGCCCACCTCCACGATGGACTGGTGCAGCTCGGGCTTGATCTCGCCCAGGATCATGTGGTCGTCTTCCAGGAGCTCCGTGATGTAGCTGCGGAGCTCCCGGGTTTCCGGGTCGATGATCTGGTACTCTTCTTCAATGCCCAGGGTGAGCGACGGCTCCTTCATGCGGCGTCCCGGTGGAGTGCGGGTAGGCGGACAGGATCTGGAATTACGGCCTGTTTTGCAAACGATTTTCTGCACGGATCGCGCCGTGCGGCACCCTCTCGTACCGTCTCAGCGCCCGGCCGGCAGGGCGACGCCGCCGATCACCACGGTGTCGTCCACGCGCGCGAGGTGCGTGATGGAGTGCGCCACCCACCCCGGCCGCTCCGCGGGCTGGCCGTCGCCCAGCCAGTACACCAGCAGGTCGTGGCCGTAGTACGCGAGCGCCAGGGGCAGCAGCACCGGGTCCGCCAGCATCTCGCCGGGCGCGGGCCAGCCCCGCTCGCGCTGCGCCCGCTCGAACGGCTCGTCCGGATCGGGAAACTCGCGGGCGTCGGCCACGTACGCCGGGTGCTCGCGCTCCATCATCTCCTGCAGGAACGCCACGGGCAGTTCCACGGCGTACTCCGCCCGCGCGAGTGCCGCCGCGTGGCGAAAGTCCCCGAACCCCTGCCCCGTGGCCGACAGCTGCGCGGCGCGGTACGGCGCACCGTCCACCGTGGCGCACGGTCGCTCCGGCGGCCAGCCGTACCGCGCGCGGAGGGCCGGCAGGTCGTGCACCCCTGCTAGCGCTCCTCCACGAGGAACGTCGACACGCTGCTTCCGCCCCCCGCCGTCACGTTCAGCAGCGGGTCCGTGGCGATGCGCGTGAGGCATCCGTCCACCCGCGACGTTTCCGTGACGTACGGGGCGATGTCGATCATCCGGTCCGTCACCTGCACCGCGCCGTCCACCCAGCTGGGGAACGGCTCCGTGGGAAGGACGATGCGCTCCTGCACCACGTACGGCGCCTCCAGCGCCGTGCGCAGCGTGGCCTGCCACTCGTCGTCCGACACCAGCCAGCCCAGGACGATGCCCCGGCCGCCGTAGTCGTCGTTGGGCTTGAGCACCAGCCGCTGGCGGTTCTGCGCGGCCCAGGGCAGCAGGTCGATGGGGGCACCGTCCTTTTCCGTCCGCCGCTCCTCTACCACGCGCGTCCAGGGCACGTGCGCCTGGATGGCCGCCATCTCGTCGGCGTCGAACAGGTCCGCGTTGCGCTCGTCGCCCAGCACGGCCAGGCTGGCCTTCTTGTAGACGATCTTGCAGCGGAACGGGTTCACCATGCACACGGCGCGGTCGCGGACGGCGCGCACCACGGGGCTCTCCATCCCCATCCGCAGCACCAGCTCGTCGATGAGCACGCGCTTGTAGATGAGGTCGATGACGAACCCGCCCGGCGCCACCAGCTTGCCTTCGCGGTACTCGCACTCGCGCGGATCGTGGATCTCGGCCTGGATGCCGTGCGCGCGAAAGTAGTCGCGGAAGAACTGGAACTCGCTCTGCGTGGGGACGTCGCTCCAGTCCAGGATGCCGATGCGGGGGAGCGCCGTGCCCCCGCTGAACTCGCGCCACGCGCCCAGCAATGCGTGCAGCACCCCGTGCCGGGAGGGGAACGGATGCAGCACGTGCGAACGCAGGAACTCGCCCGTGACGGGGAGCGCCAGGAACGCCTCGCTCAGCACGTCCATGTACGCCGCGCCCGCCGGCGTCTCGGCGTTGTACTCCGTAAAGAGCAGCGTCTGCTCGTCGGAGTTGAAGAACGCGTCCAGCCGCGACGTGGGGCTGGGGGACGAGAAGCCGGGGTCGTCGTGCACCAGCGTTTCTTCCCAGTCCAGCAGCCGGAACTGGGCGCGGAACGCGTCGTCCACCACGGCGCGCTCGTGGATGCGGGTGAAGGCGCGCATGAGCATGGCCACCTCGCGGCGAATCCACCGGTACTGCCCGGGCGTGAGCAGCCGCGGCCGCAGCACCGAGCAGAGCGGCCGGTCGCCGAAGTACATCCCCCGGCGCCGGTGCTCCTCGTCCATCCGCTCCGCGCTGTCGGCCGCCAGCGCGTGGTTCTCCAGCAGCCGGTGCCAGCGCTCCAGGGCCCCCCGCGCGACCGCCGCCTCGCTCACGCGTGCCCCTCGCTCGCCTGCTCCTGCACCTCCGCGTCCGGCAGGTCGCCCGGATCGTCCGGCGTGCGTCCGTTGCCGCCCCCGCCCACCGCGCGTCCGCCGCCGTCCACTCCGCCGGAGGCAGACGCCCCCGATACGCCGGCCGCGCCTGCACCGGACGGCGCGCCCGGAGGGGGCCCGTCCGGCCCGCGCCCGCCGCTGGTGATGATGGTGCCGGGACCGTCCGCCGTGGACGCGTCCTCATCCCCGCCCGGCCCGCGTCCGCCGCCGGCCTTCGTACCGGCACCGGCATCGGCCGCGGTGGACGTCCGCCCGCCGCCGCTGATCCCGCCCTCGGCGGACGACAGGGTGGGCGCATGGATCATGGGCGACGCGGCCAGGGCGGCGGACAGGTCGCGGCTCCCCTGGAAGAGCTGCCGCCAGCCGAGCTCGCCGGCCTGCCGGCGCGGGTTCTTGGCCATGTGGATGGCCATGTCGGCCATGTGCTGCACCACCCACTCGAAGTAGTGCTCCGTGAGCGAGTAGATGTCCATGTCCGGCGCGGGGTTCATGAAGTCGATGGCGTAGGGCACGCCGTCCTTCACGGCCCACTCCATGGAGTTCATGTCGTACCCCAGCGCCCGCACCAGCTTGAGCGAATCGGCCACCACGCGGGTGCCCAGGTCGCCGCTCATGTGCGCGTGGTCCACGTGGTACTTGCGCTCGCCCGGGTCGTACTTGATGGGCAGCACCTCCTTCTGCCCCAGGCAGATGCAGCGGATGAAGTGATCCCACTTGATGAACTCCTGCGCCACCATGGTGAGCATGCCGGAGTTGTCGTAGTTGTGGATCAGCTCTTCGAGCGAGCGGCAGATGTACACGTCCTTCCAGCCGCCGCCGTGCGCGTCCTTGAGCACGCAGGGAAGCCCCACGTAGTCGATGATGCCCTGCCAGTCCAGCGGGTACTGCAGGTTGCGCAGCGACTCGTCGTGCACGATGCCGGGGATGTACTCCTTGTTGGGGAGCACCACCGTCTTGGGGTGCGCGATGCCCAGCGACGTGGCCAGCGCCGCGCCGAAGAACTTGTCGTCGGCCGTCCACATGAACGGGTTGTTGACGACGGTGCACCCCTGCAGCACGGCCTGCTTGAGGTAGGTGCGGTAGAACGGCACCTCGTGCGAGATGCGGTCGATGATGACCGCGTACTCGCAGGGCTCGTCCATGCGCGGCGCCCCCAGGGTCACGTACTCGGCGGTGACACCCTCGTTGCGCCGGTTCACCTCGTCGATGAAGTGCGGAGGAAACGACCATTCCCGCCCCACGAGCAGCCCCACTTTCAACGTCATCGTCCCATCCCCTTGAGCGTGGTGGAGAAGAATATCCGTCCCGTCGTCGATTCTCGTCGCGTCATAAAGCCCCACGAGGCGCCCCCACCGCTCGCCGAGGCTCGCACCTCCCCCAAAACCCCTGGGGGAGGTTGAACTGCAACGGACTTTCGCATCCCTCGAGGGCCGTTGCAGGCTGTAACCCGTAACCTGTCCCCCGTAACCCGCCGTTGCAGGCTATTCCCTATTCCCTACTCCCTATTCCCTGCCCTTCAGTCCGCCCCCCCGACGTACATCCGCAGCATGTCGTGCCAGTACGGCCAGTCGTGCGACCAGCCGTCCCACAGGCGCAGGGCGTTGCCCACGCCGCGATCCCACAGGGCCTGCGACAGGTAGCGGTTGTTCTCCACGAACGAGTCTTCCCGCCCCGTAGCCAGGATGATGTCCAGCCGGCGCAGGGCCTCCAGGTGGCCGTGGTCGTGAATCTCGCTTACGTAGTGCGACGGGTTGCAGGCCTTGATGGCGTCGTCGTAGTGCCCGTCGCTGAACTCGCGCACGTCGTACATGCCGCTCAGCCCGATCACCCGTCCGAACAGGTGCGGGTGCCGGAAGGCCATGTTCACCGCGTGGTACGCGCCGAAGCTGGCGCCCGTGGCAATGAGGAACGGGTTGGGGTTGCGGCTCTGCGTGAACGGCAGCACCTCGCGCACGATGTAGCTCTCGTACTGCAGCTGGCGGATGGCGCGGTCGTGCGGGTGCTTGTATTTGGCGTACCAGCTCTCCGCGTCCACGCTGTCCACACAGAACAGATGCAGCCATCCGTTGCGCAGGTGCTCGCCCAGCGTGTTCATCATACCCCGGTCTTCCCATTCGAAGAACCGGCCCATGGAGGTGGGAAAGACGAGCACGCGCGCCCCGGCGTGGCCAAACACCAGCGTGTCCATGTCGCGGCCCAGCGAGGGGCTGTGCCAGCGGTGATGCTCGCGGTTCACCAGGGGCTCGTCTCCGGCAGACGTGGGGTCGATGGGGGGGGCGCTGAAAGGCCCCCGCGGGCGGTCCGGCGGCCACACGCAAGCCCCGCACCGACGCCCAACCTAGGCCCGCGCGGCGCGGATGCAAGGAGGCGGGAGCCGATTTTGGTCCCGAACGCAAAAAGGGGACGCGTCCGCCGCGTCCCCTCTTCGTCATCCTGGATGATGGCTGTCAGCGCCAGCCGGCCGGCAATCGGCGCACGATCACGTGGGCCACACCGTCGTCATCGTAGTCTACGTACGCCGCCAAGCCGCCGCGGCTCATGGCGTCCGGCAGGCCGATCCCCGTAAAGGTGCCCAGGTATTGCCCCTCCGGCGTGATCACGTCTACGGGGCCCGGGTCGCCCACGTTCGTCCCCGTCCGCTCCACCAGCAGCTTGCCGGAGGGCGATACGCGCATCCCCTGCAGGGCGGGGATGGTGTCCATGAACTCCATCTCCCCCATCACCCGCGCCAGCTGGGCATCGCTCATCGGGGGACGCGCCGGCGCGTTGCCGCCACCTCCGCCAACGCTGATCATGACGCGCCCGCGCCCGCTGGCCATCGTCTCGCGGCGGGCCTCGCGTGCCTGCTCGCGATCGCGGTCCGTCGTCAGCCGGGCGCGCATGGGGCGCTGCAGGTACCGGAGCGTCTGGCCGTTCAGGTCCACCACGCGCACGGTGTATCCGCTCGTGAAGCTCAGGGCCACGTTGCCGTCCGGCAGTACGCCCACCAGCGTCTCGGGGCTGAACTCCGGGGGCGGACCGACTACGATGTTCGCCGTCGTGCGCCCGCCCGGACCCGTACCTGCGCTCTGCGTCACACGCGCGGTCATGGGAACGGCAAAGATGCGTGACGGCTGTCCCCCGCCAAACGGTACCAGCATCACGGGCACCGTACTGGAGCCCTGCGGGCGCGCCGCGCCCAGCCCTTCGCGAAAGGTACCGACGACGCCGCCACGCGGGTGCCACGACAGCCCGCCCCGCATGGCCGGCATCATCCCTTCCGTCGTCACATTGCGCACGAAGGTGCCGTCCGTGCGGAAGAGCGAGTAGCCAAAGCGGCCCAGGTCCGACACCACGAGCGTTCCATCCGACCCGACCAGGATCTGCATGGGCTGGATCA
>DASQZE010000589.1:0-4560 GCA_035638875.1 Longimicrobium sp. | reverse complement strand
TGTTCCTGACGAGCGGGCGGATCGTACGGATGGGGAACATCCCGCTGCGCATCGAGATCCTGACCGCCATCTCCGGAGTGCACTTCGATGAATGCTACAAGGACAAAATTGTCGATGTGGTGGATGGCGTAAAAGTTTCGCTCATCAATCAGCAGCATCTAAAAGCCAACAAGCGCGCCAGCGGCCGATACAAGGACCTGGCTGACCTGGAGCATCTGGAGTAAAGCCGCCTGCTCGGTCCCGCGGCGGTGTGAGGGAGCAGTGAAGGGCCAGCAAGACAGAACAAGCCACCCGGTGGACAATCCGCCGGGTGGCTGTTTTTCGTCCGCGGATCTAAGCCGGGGAAAGCGGCGCCGCACCGAAGAGGAGCGTCCCGAACGCGCCGATGGCGTTCTCCGGGCTCACGGCTCACGCCACCGCGCGGACTGGAATCCGCAACGTGGCCGTGTTTTGTCTGTACGGTTACGCGGACGGGGAGATTGGATTAGACTCGTCGCCGAACCCAAACCCCGGAGGCGAGCATGGCAATGAACGAGGCAGAGGGGCGCGAGGCGGAGCGAAAGTTCGACGAGCTGCTGCAGGCCGTGGAGAACGGATTCGAGGTCGTCATCAGCCAGGGCGGCAAGCCGCTGGCGCAGCTGGCGGTGCACCCGGTGGACCGCTTCTTCGACCTGCTCCGCGGGAAGGACGAGCCGTGGTACGCCGTCGTCATCGAGCCGTGCGAGAACGGCTACCTGGCGACGGTTCCCGATCTTCCGCCCTGCATGGCCGCGGCGGACACCGAGGAGGTGGTGGAGGACCTGATCCGCGAGGTCATCCGCTCGCACCTCGATGCACTGCGGCTGGAGGGGATCGACATGCCCGAGCCCACCACGCGGACCGTGTACGTGCAGGCCGCGGGCAGGGACCGCGCCGGCCGCGCGACCGGCGAGCCGGTGCACCGGGCGGCCTGACGCGCACGCTGCCGATTTGGTGAGGCCGTACCGGAGCGGTGGACGGACGCGGGATGAAGCACCCGGCGGATCTCCTTTCCGCCGGGTGCATCATCCCCTCCAGTTTCTCTGCAGGGACCACGGAGGGAGCACGCGGCCGGATCGGACTCACCGCGGTTCGCTCGTCTGCGATGGGAGCAGGACGACCGCGGCGCGTGTGGCGGAAACCCCGTTGCGTTGCAGGAGGTTGCGGAAGGTTCTGCTGACGGGCTGATATCTTGCGAGGCTGCGGGTAGCCGCATTCCACCGACGCCCTGCCGCCCGCCCCTCATGGTCGGCGGGGCTCGTGCACTTGTCTGACATCCCGTTCCATCGCCGCGCATGCCGCACCGCTTTCGATCGCTCTTTCAGCACACACAGGACGCGGTATGCATCGCCGATCCGGACGGGCGCATCCTGGAGATGAACCCCGCGGCGTTCGTGCGCTTCGGGGTCTCGGCGGGCGATGCGCGGACACAGATGCACGACCTGTTCGCCGAGCGCGACGGGTGGGCGGACGTGCACGCGCAGATGGAAGCCGAGGGCCAGGTGAGCCGGCTGCCGGTGCGCCTGCGCGGCCGAAAGGGCGAGACGGTGACGGCGGAGCTCACCTGCGTCGTGCTGCGCGATGGGCCGGGAACGCAGATCCAGGCCATCGTACACGCGCCCGCCAGCGAGCTGACGCCCGCCGCGCTGGACCAGCTGTACGACCCGGACACCGGGTTCCCCAACCGCGCCGCGTTCGTGGGGCACGTGGAGCGTGCCCACGCCGCCTTCGCCGTCCAGCCGGAGCGGCCGTACGCCATCATCCACCTGGACCTAAACCGCTTTCAGCGGGTGAACGAGGCCCTGGGCCACGAGCGCGGCAACGAGCTGCTGGCCCTGGCGGCGCAGCGGCTGGACGCGTGCGTGCGCCCCGCGGACGTGGTGGCCCGCGCCGAGGGCGACGACTTCCTGGTGCTGCTGAACGGGCTGGGCGCGCCGGTGGAGGCGTTGCGCGTGGCGGAGCGGATGGGGCGCGTGCTGAGCGCGGGCTACCACCTGGACGGGCACGAGGTGTTCTGCGGAACGGACGTGGGCGTCGTCGTGGCCAACACCGCGCACGCCAATGCCGAGCACGTGCTGCGCGACGCCGAGTCCGCCATGGCGCGGTCGCGGCTCACGGGGACGGTGCAGCTGTTCGAGCCCGGGATGCACGAGGAGTCGCTTGCCGCGCTGCGCCTGCACGCCGAGCTGCGGTACGCGCTGGAGCGCGAGGAGCTGCGCGTGTACTACCAGCCCATCGTGACGCTCGCGGACCAGCACCTGCGCGGCTTCGAGGCGCTGGTGCGCTGGGCCCACCCGGAGCGCGGCCTGGTGCCGCCCGCCGACTTCATCCCCGTCGCGGAGGAGACGGGGCTCATCGTGCCCATCGGCGAGTGGGTGCTGGAGCAGGCGGCGCACCAGCTGCGCGACTGGCAGGAGCGATTTCCCTCCGATCCGCCGCTGGGCATGGGCATCAACCTGTCCATGCGCCAGTTCGCGCGCCCCGGCCTGGCGAAGCACGTGCGCGCGGTGCTGGAGAGCAGCGGCGTGGACGCGGCCGCGCTCAAGCTGGAGGTCACCGAGAGCATGGTGATGGCGGACGCGGACGACGCCATCGCGGCGCTGCACGAGCTCAAGGCGCTGGGCGTGCAGCTGCAGGTGGACGACTTCGGGACGGGATACTCGTCGCTGAGCTATCTGTACCAGTTTCCGCTGGACGTGCTCAAGATCGACCGCTCGTTCATCGTGTCCATGAACAAGGGCGAAAAGCACGTGGCCGTCGTGCGCGCCATCATCGCCCTGGCCGACGCGCTGGGGCTGGAGACCACGGCGGAGGGGGTGGATGATCCCGCGCAGGTGGAGCAGCTGCGCGCCCTGGGCTGCATCTACGGCCAGGGCTATCTGTGGGGCCGCCCCATGCCCCCCGAAGAAGCCGTCCGCCTGATCGAGACCCGCGACCTGAGCCACCCCGATGCCGGGGGCGCCACGCCCGCCGCAGCGACCGGGCAGCACAAACAGGACCCGGGTTTGATTTCCTGAGGGAGCGCCCGCGCAGACCCTGCCTGTGCGCGAACCGTGGGCGCGACCGAAGGATTTACTCCGCATGGCAAAGAGCCAGCCCATGCGCCGGCACCATGGGGGGCAGGCAAGATCCTTCGGTCGGCGCCGGAGTTCTTCGATTGGGCAGGACCCGGCGGCGCCTCCCTCAGGAAATCAACGCCGCTTCCAGGTCCGGTTCGATGCGGAGCGGCGCGATGCCGCGACCCCCTCCTCCGCCAGGTGGCGCCCGCGCCACTCGGGGAGCAGCAGGGCGCCGACGATGGCCACGCCGAAGAACGCGGCGAACACCCCGAACACGGCCTGCGAGCCGCCGGCGGCCATCAGCGGCGGCACGCAGAGCGGCGCGATGATGCTGGCGATGCGGCCGAACCCCGCGGCCCAGCCGGCGCCCGTCGCGCGGACGCTGGTGGGGTACACCTCCGGCGTGGCGGCGTAGACGGCGCCCCACGCGCCCAGGTTGAAGAACGAGAGCAGGCACCCGGCCGCCAGGATCGCATCCCGCGAATCCGCCGCCCCGAACCAGAGCGCCGCCGCGGCTGAGCCCGCCAGGAACGCGGCCAGCGTGGGCCGGCGCCCCCACGTCTCGATCAGGTACGCGGACACGGCGTAGCCCGGCAGCTGCGCCAGCGTGATGATGAGCGTGTACTCGAACGACCGCACGAGCGAAAAGCCGCGCTCCATCAGCAGCGTGGGGATCCAGATGAACGCGCCGTAGTAGGCGAAGTTGATCCCGAACCACACCAGCCACAGCGCCAGCGTGCGCCGCGCCAGCGCCCCGCGCCACAGCTCCCGCAGCCCGATGCGCACGACGGGCCCGGTCGCGAGGGGCACGGCCGCCGGCCGCTCCGGCGAGGGCACCCCCGCCGCGGCCTCGAAGCGGCGGACGATGGCCTCCGCCTCGTCCGTGCGGCCTTTGGTCTCCAGATAGCGCACGGATTCCGGGAGCGTCCGCCGCACCACGGCCGAGTACAGCGCCGGCAGTGCGCCCAGCGCGAACGCCCAGCGCCAGCCGTTCTCGGAGCGCGGGATGACGTACGTGCCGATGAGCGCGGCCAGGATCCATCCCACCGCCCAGAACGCCTCCAGCAGCACCACCACGCGTCCGCGGATGCGCGCCGGCGCAAACTCGCTCACCAGCGTGGACGCCACCGGCAGCTCCGCCCCCAGCCCGAAGCCGATCAGAAAGCGGAACACGAGCAGTGACGCCACGTCCCACGAGAACGCCGCCGCGCCCGTCGCCAGGCCGTACACCAGCAGCGTGGCCGCGAAAACGGTACGCCGCCCCACCCGGTCGGCCGCGCTGCCGCCCAGGCTGGCGCCGATGGCCATCCCGATGAACCCCACGGAGCCGATCCACGCCACCGTGCCGCCGTCCAGCGACCACTGCCTGGCCAGCGTGGCCATGATGAACGAGATGAGGCCCACGTCCATCGCGTCCATGGCCCACCCCGCGCCGGCGATGACGAGCAGCCGGCGGTGCAGCGGCGTGAACGGCAGGTTGTCC